>JAGHDE010000183.1 GCA_021160085.1 Pseudomonadota bacterium
CCATTGAACCAACAATTGAACCGACATACGACTCGAAAAGGTCGGCGCCCATACCAGCGACATCGCCGACATTGTCCCCGACATTGTCAGCGATAGTAGCAGGATTTCGCGGGTCATCTTCGGGAATACCGGCTTCAACCTTGCCGACCAGATCAGCACCGACATCTGCGGCTTTCGTATAGATACCGCCGCCGACTCTGGCAAACAAAGCGATTGAAGAAGCCCCCAGAGAAAAACCGGTAATAACGGTAATCACGTTGCTTAGATTACTGGAAGCATCTCCCAGTATGCCAAAGTTTCGATAGACGACAAACAAAATGCCCAATCCCAACAGTCCCAGTCCAACAACGCAAAAACCCATAACCGTTCCTCCTGAAAAGGCAACGATAAGGGCACGGTTGAGACTTGAACGGGCGGCATTGGTGGTTCGGGAATTGGCGGTCGTGGCCACGCGCATTCCAAAATATCCCGACAGACCCGAACAGAATGCTCCGAATATAAACGATAAGGCTATCAATGGACTTCGATAAACGTCGGGAGTACTTTTGGCGTTAGCAAAGCCCAAAAGAACCGCAACACAGATAACGAACACGAGCAACACCTTGTATTCCCGCGCGAGAAAGGCCATAGCCCCCTCTTTTACGTGCCCGGAAATCTCTATCATCTTTGGTGTTCCCGGATCTTGTTTGCTCACCCAGGTTCCCTTATAGATGGCAAACAAAATAGCAATGATCCCAAAAACAGGGATTAGATAAGCTATTCCTTCACTTCCCATTTTCAACTTCCTCCTTTAGTTAAAAATTTACAAACTGCAACTCTTCTTACGATTGAAGCGGTTCATCGCGTGTTCAGTCCCTTCAGAAAGAATTGTCTTTACCGCCTGACCCGCCTGATCAATTTGTTGTGCCAACAACTTCTTTTGATCTTTATCAAAAGGCTCCAGCACATATTTTATTTCATCTCCCTTTTGATCCGGCCGTCCGATACCGAATCGGATTCGGACGAATTGGGTGCCTCCAACATGACTGATTATTGACTTGAGGCCATTATGCCCACCGGCTCCCCCTTTCTCCCGAATTTTAATGTTCCCAAACATCAAATCGAGGTCATCGTAAATAATGATTAGATGCTCTAAGTCAATATGATAAAATCTTTGCAGGCCGGCAACCGCCTCACCGCTTAAATTCATAAAGGTCTGGGGCTTGGCCAGTATAACTACTTTTTTTTCCCAGTACCCTTTTTCCCATTTTGCACAAAACTTCTTTCTATTTAAGGGGATAGATAATTCCCGGGAGAGCCAGTCGATAACCCTGAATCCGATATTGTGGCGAGCATATAAATATTTTCGTCCTGGATTGCCAAGACCAATAATTAACCACACCTAAATAATTTATTTATTAAAATAAGTTAATCAGATTCCGGGGGCGCCGTTTTTTCCTTTTCTTCAGCAGCCGGAGCAACCTCTTCACTAATCTCTTCTTCTTCCTTTTCAACCTCTTCTTCAACCGGGCTTGCGATTGTCACAATCGTCTTATCTCCAGAAGAAAGGACCGTAACCCCTTCCTCCACTGAAACATTTCTCACATGAATCGAATCTCCTATCTCTAAATTACTTACATCAACTTCTATCCGGTCCGGTATCTGAAGTGGCATACATCGAATTTGCAGGTCCCTTTCAATCTGCTGTAATATCCCCCCATTTTTTACTCCTTCAGCTTTTCCAACCAAAGTGATCGGGATATATACTTCAGTCTTCTTTTCCAAGTCGATTTCATGAAAATCAACGTGAATTATTTCACCTTTAATCGGATCTTTTTGAACTTCTTGAATCATTGCAGTCTTGGTCTTTATCTCATCTTTTTGTTCTAAGGCAAGGTTTACAATAACATTTTCTCCCGCCTTTCCCTTGATAAGCAACTTGAATTGTGAAGCGTCTATTGTTAATAAGACAGGCTCTGCTTTAGCACCATAGACTACTGCGGGGATGCGCCCCCGTTGTCGGAAACGGCGGGCAGGCCCTTTACCAGTTTCTTCCCTTGTTTTAACTTTCAAGTCTATTCTTTCCATTTTTCCTCTCTACTTAAATAAAGCACTCACTGATTCATTATAGTAAATTCTCTTTACTGCCTCGCTGAGCAAGCCAGCAACACTTAAAACTTTAATTTTTTTGCACTGTTTCTTTTCTTCGTTTAGCGATATTGTATTAGTTACTATAACTTCTTTAATTACAGAATTATTCAGTCTTTCAATTGCTCGGCCAGAAAAAACCGGGTGGGTGCAGCAAGCATAAACCTCTTGGGCACCCTTCTCTTTTATAGCCTTTGCTGCCTGAACTACTGTTCCGGCAGTATCGATCATGTCATCAAAAATAATTGCTGTTTTCTTCTCCACCTCACCGATTACATTCATAACTTCTGACACATTGGCCTTGGGTCTTCTTTTGTCAATAATAGCAAGATTCGCATTCAGCCGTTTGGCAAAAGCCCGAGCCCTTTCCACCCCCCCGGTATCAGGCGATACTATTACCAGGTCGTCGTTAAACCTTTCCTTCATATATCCATATATCACCGGATTACTATAAAGATTATCCACCGGAATATTAAAAAATCCCTGAATCTGGCCCGCGTGTAATTCTATGGTAAGAACCCGGTTTGCACCTGCAGTAGTTAAAAGGTCGGCTACCAATTTAGCACTTATAGGAACCCGGGGAGATACTTTTCGATCCTGACGGGAATAGCCATAATAGGGAATCACAGCGGTGATTGTTCCTGCTGATGCTCTTTTTAAAGCATCAAGAATAACAAGCAGTTCCATTAGATAGTCATTTGCTGGGGTAGAGGTCGATTGGACTATAAAAACGTCCATGCCACGAACATTTTCTCCTATCTCGACCCAAATTTCTTCGTCACTAAATCTATTCACCACTGAATTTCCCAGAGGGATACCCAAAATTTTACACATTTCAGTAGCCAAGGGGATGTTCGAATTTCCACTAAAAATCTTTATTTTTTTTAAAACGCTACTCAATTTTTCCCCTGCGATCAATTGATTAAAATATTAAATAAGAAAAAATGAATCATCATTCAACCTAAATGTTTAATACTAATTTTATTAGCCATAAAAAATCAAGTTTTTTTTCCTCAAAAACCGATATAATTTTTCAGAGATATCAACTTTTATATATAACATAGTGATTTTACAAATAAATACTGTGAATTATATTTAAATAAAATATTGGCATTCATTAAATTATAATTAAATGATCTTGACATCATAATATAGATAATAATAATTC
>JAGHDE010000203.1 GCA_021160085.1 Pseudomonadota bacterium
CTTTAGCTCCCCCAGTTTACAGGGAGCAGGGGTCAGTTTCCAAATTTCGAATTTCCAATTTCAACTTTCAACTTTAGCTCACTTTTAACTTTCAACTTTAGGCACCCCAGTGAAATATGCTTCGCCCCGATACGGTCATTTTTCCCTACAGGGCAGGCATTTCACGGGGCAGGCTTTTAACTTTAGTTCACTTTAAACTTTAGGCACTTTAGGCACTTCAAACTTTAGCTCCCCCAGTTTACAGGGAGCAGGGGTCAGTTTCCAAATTTCGAATTTCCAATTTCAACTTTCAACTTTAGCTCACTTTTAACTTTCAACTTTAGGCACTTATAACTTTTAACTTGAGAGGGCCAATGACTGTCTGATTGCGGCTTCATTAAGGGTCCAGTTCCTTTTGACTGTTACCCAAAGTTCCAGATAAACCTTGCTGTTTAAAAACCCTTCAATCTCTTTTCGAGCCCTTGTCCCAATCTCTTTAAGCATTCGCCCCTGCTTGCCGATAAGTATCCCTTTCTGGGATTTCTTTTCCACCCAGATTGAAGCGCGGATAAAGATAATTCCGTCATCACCCTCGCTAAACTGATCAACCTCAACAGTAATGGAATAGGGAACTTCCTTTTGAATAAGAAAAAATATCTTTTCCCGGATAATCTCCCCGGCCAGAAATCTTTCCGGCAAATCAGTATACATGCTTTCAGGAAAATAGCGGGGCCCTTCGGGTAGATAATCGAGGAGAGATTGCTCAATCCTATCCACTCCCAAGCCGGTAAGCGCAGAAACGGGAAATATCTCTTGAAAATGGTAACTGCTGCTATACGCTTCAATCAATGGCAGCAGGGCCTCCTTTTTCACCAAATCAACCTTGTTGATCAACAAAAAAACCGGGTTTTTTGTTTGTTGAAGCCCCTTCCTTATATAATCAAATTCTTTGTCTATATAAGATTTTGACGCTTCAACCATCACCAGAATGGCATCACTTTCTCTAAAAGAGGACCGGGCAATTTCCACCAGATGCCTGTTAAACCTCTTTCGGGTCCGATGGGTCCCCGGCGTATCCACAAAAATCAGCTGCCCCTGAGAAAGGGTCTTAATGCCAATAATCCGGTTGCGAGTGGTTTGCGGCTTCGGTGAAACTATGGAAACCTTTTCTCCCACAACCGCATTAATAAATGTTGATTTGCCCACATTGGGAGGGCCGATGATGGCTATAAAACCCGACTTAAAAGAGCTAACCATTATTCTCCGAAAACCCGGTGAAAAATGAAATCAAGATTCCTGAGCTGGTGATTCAAATCGAACGTTTCTTCAATCTCTTCCGGTGTCAGATGTTTTAAAATTTCAGGATCATTAAGCACTGTCTCTTTAAACTTTTTATTGCTTTTCCATACTTCCATAGCGTTCCGCTGGACCATTCGGTAAGCCTTCTCCCGGGAAATCCCTTTTTTGGCCATAAGCAGAAGAATGGATTGAGAAAAGATGAGGCCCCGAGAGCTTTCGAGATTCTCCTTCATCCTTTCCGGATATACTATAAGCTTTTCGATGATTCCTGAGAATCGATGAATCATAAAATCGACCAGAATTGTGGTATCCGGAGCAATAACCCTCTCCGCCGAAGAGTGGCTGATGTCCCGCTCATGCCAGAGGGCAACGTTTTCCAGAGCCGCCAAAGCATTAGACCGGACAATGCGGGCTAAACCAGAGATGTTTTCCGAAAGCACCGGATTCCGTTTATGAGGCATGGCTGACGAACCTTTCTGGCCCGGTGAAAAATATTCCTCCGCTTCTGAAACTTCGGTGCGCTGCAAATGACGGATTTCAACCGCAAATTTTTCTATTGAGCTGGCAATAACCGCCAGGGTCGTAAAAAAATGGGCGTGCCGGTCTCTCTGAATAATCTGAGTGGATATTGGGTCGGGTTTTAAGCCAAGTTGCTTGCAAACATACTCTTCCACGCGCGGGGAAAGATGCGCAAACGTGCCAACCGCTCCGGAAATTTTGCCGCAACTTATTGTTTCCCGGGCTGTCAGCAGCCGGTCTCGATTTCTTTGCATCTCTTCATACCAAAGGGCCATTTTAAGTCCGAAGGTGACCGGCTCGGCATGAATTCCATGGCTTCGGCCCACCATCACTGTGTTTTTGTGTCTGAGAGCCTGAGTTTTAAGACTTTTTAGAAGACGATCAACATCTTCAAGGATAATTTCACTCGCCTGCTTAAGCTGAAGAGCAAAACAGGTGTCAAGAACATCCGAAGATGTCATCCCCAGGTGGAGATAACGAGCATCTGCTCCAATGTATTCTCCTGCCGAGGTCAGAAAGGCAATCACATCGTGTTTTACCACTTCTTCGATCTCTTCGATCCGGGGAATGGAAAAAGAGGCTTTGCTTTTGATGGTCTCAAGGGAATCAGGCGGGATCTCTCCCATTTCCGCCAGCGCTTCACAAACCAGGAGTTCGATCTTGAGCCAGATATTAAATCTGTTCTCTGGCTCCCATATCTTTCCCATCTCTTCCCTGGTATATCGGGGTATCATCCTTGCTCTCCTCTTTAAAATTGAGTTTAAACACAATTTGTAATATATAACATATTTATCCTTTTAATTCAAAAGCTGTTTTCCAGGCCTTTAGACCTCTGCAAAAGGCCGGAACCGGGTTTTGAAAGCGTTTTTGCCCCTGAGACCAAAAATTATCCCCGGCACGGTTTTGCATTTGACTTTGAGCTACAAATTATTATAAAATTTTTTTA
>JAGHDE010000239.1 GCA_021160085.1 Pseudomonadota bacterium
GTTCATCAGCAAGTTTCATCATTCTGCCTACTAAAAATGGCACATTTTTCATATAATCCTCCTTGTAGATTCCGAGTTTATAAAGCAGTAGTCCTAAAATCGACGGTAATAAAATTTTGTGACGATCATATCCCTTCTTAAGTGAAACTATTTCGTTACGATGTAGTAAACTTCCCAGAGAAAGAAATAACCCGCTACCATTACCAACCAACACAGTAAGCAGGTGCGGGATAAAGCGCTCAGGTTGTTCATCCAGCAATAATTCTATGCCCTGAGTTGGGGCAACAACCGGGGTTTCACACTCAGTTGTTCCGTCGTACTTCCAAACACGATTAAGACATTGCGCTATCTGTAAAGGGAAGGGAATTTGCATTTTTTCTATTCTGAACTCACCTTTTTTGTCTCCCCATGCTCGAACACAAATATCCGGCAGATTTTCACAACCGAGCCTCCACTCTTCAGCGGCATCAACCAAACGCTGAGCTGTGTAATTTCGATGAAAGATCACTTTAGTACGGGCCTTATCCATCTTCTTTAAAGAAAACACCCGCAACTCTATATCTTTCAAATTATTTGTCTTCCCGCGGAGTTTTTGGGTTACATCGTGTGCGGCGGCGGCAAAACGAGCCTCAGAATCATCTTTTTTTTGCGCTCCAAAACAGGCGGTAAGCTTAAGAGAAAGATCTGGAAGCTGAACAGGGTAAGCAAAAATAAGTTCCTTTGTGTCTGCCCTCCCCCAAGTTTCACCCTCACGAGAAACTGCACCCAACCACTCAAGAGACCCTTTTGCTCTCTTACGACTATCTTTCCCAATGGGGAAAGAAACTGCATCGATACGGTTATATCGAAACTGACATGGAGACTCGCTATTCATTGCCCGAAGCTTTACGTCGGCAATGTAAGGGAGTTTTACGCTGGGTAATTTTTCCTTACCATCAATTAAGGAGGCTCCAAAAGCATCAAGAACAGCTGCCGAACCTGAATCTTTAGTACCGTTATCAACTAAATAATCATTAATCACTTCAATAGTTTTTTTGTTGGCAACCGGATACTCCTTCCAGTCAGGAATATCCAAGTACACAGAAATAGACCCACGATCCTGCTCTGGCTCTTTTTTCGGGTTCCCATCTTGAACCAGTAACGGCAACACACGGGAAGTATGCTCTCCTCTTTCAATAACTTCCCACAAATAAGTCTCCAACACATCTCGAAAACTTTTTTCATAACCAATATTGGAAATGTCTGTCACTTCATCCGCAGATGGAAAACGCAATACTCGATCGATAAGTTTATAAATTGCAGAACAATTTTCCTGAATCCCACCCCCCAATAGATCCAATAATTTTCTCGGTACATCACCGAGACATTTTATTAGTTTCTTCTCAATTTTTCTGTCCCAGTTATTATTTTGCTCATTACACCAGCTTTTTAATAACTCGACACCGATAGCTTCTTTCCCTTCCCCCCAAGATTTAAGTCTCTTTTTATTATTCTTTTCTTCTTCCACATTTTCATCAAAAACAAGCCGATACAAGGGCTGAATATTAAATCCCGGAAAAGAGTTGCCATTGCTTGGCTCCCACTTTCGCAACGATGAGACTAAATCAACACTTAGAATGTCAACACCATCAACGCTACCATCGCCAGCAATATAAATCCGATAACATGGTTTTTTATTGGAAACTTTTGGAAGTTCCTTTAGTTTGGAATCCCACTCCTTGGGAGCGATACCTTCTCTGTCCAATGCATCAGCTAACTGACATAATTCATTCAGCATAAAACCTCCTGCCTTCGCGGAAAAATTAAGGTTCCGTTTTGAATAGCAATATTCTGGTCGAAGGAAAAATCTACATTCGAAGCATAACCATCAGGAAAAACCTCTCTAAGCATAGAAGGGAGAACCGTATTTATGTTATTTTGAACTAACGTTGATGAACGGAAACAACCAAAATAATCTGGCCCAAATTCCTTCCATCCTAAAAAAGGAATGGAAAAACACTGTCCACGTTTAAGCCTTCTATTAAACATTGCCAGATAAGCGTGCCCTGGAGAAGTTGTTTTACTATCCCACCTCTTAGCTGAAGAAGGCATCCGCTCTTTTATCTTTTTGGGAGCTGGTGAAACCTCAGCATACAGACGATAACACACATCAACCAAACGGTAGCCAGCAACTGAAAGCCGCCACCAGTCCTTATAATGCCAGGTTTGCGTAAAGGGCCGCCATAATTTGTTTGGTAATTGTGGTACTGCAAGGGAGCACAAATTTCCACTTTTGTCGGAAGCACCTGCACGGCAGGCCCCCAAAGAATTGATTCAAAGATTCCTTTAACTGCTGAATAAGTTGGCACAGGATAACTTACTGGACAATCCCCCGTATCTGGACGAGTCCACATTGCAGTTGCACCAGATATTTCCATTTTGATTTCATAACTTTGGTTCATCGTCGAATTCCTTCATCTTGAATTAATTAATTACAGAATAAGATATTGCATCTCTCATCATAACCAATTACCCAGCAATTCTGTCAAGTTGTTGCTAAAAAATTAAGTTTTGAAGTATTGATTATCCTTTTGTAATTATAATCTCTCCCGTGTCAAATCAAATATAAATATACTTTTCATAAAACCGAACAACAATTTCCCGCAGATTTTTGTCAAGAATATTCATTGCTGTTTCAGTAATGTCTTCCGGCAATTTTCCATAAAAAGCTTCGGCGATGCCCCCGGTGATACAGGCCATGGTATCGCTGTCGCCGCCCAGTGAAATTGCATTCCTGATGGCATCCTCATAGTTTTCAGACTCCAGGAAAGCAGTAATCGCCTGGGGTACGGTTCCCTGACATGAGACATCAAA
>JAGHDE010000066.1 GCA_021160085.1 Pseudomonadota bacterium
GATTTAGATTAAATAAACATTAAATAACTTTTTACTACAACTTATTAAAAATAAAGGTTTCCCATAATGTATGCGGTGGTAAAATCAGGCGGAAAGCAATATAAAGTAGAAGAAGGCGACATAATAAACGTTGAATCCTTAGAGGGAGAAATCGGTGCTACTATTGAGCTGGACAGCGTCCTTTTAATTGCTGATTCTGAAAAGATAAAGATTGGGCAACCTTTGGTACCTGATGCAAAGGTTATAGGCAGTATCATCAATCACGGAAAAGCCAAAAAGATAATCATCTTCAAATCCAAACGAAGAAAAGGGTATCGGAAAAAACAGGGGCACCGGCAAACTTTGACCAGTTTAAAAATAAACAAAATAATAGGATAAACAGGAAACAGACGCTATGGCGCAGGGATATGAAATACTAATTATTTTTCACCCGGAAACTCCGGATGATGAAATAGAAAACCAGATCAACAAAACAAAAGATGTTATCAGCGAATCAAAAGGTGAATTCCTCAAGGCAAATAAATGGGGACAACGAAAATTAGTCTATAAAATCAAAGGAGTTTTAAAAGGATATTTTCTCATTGTCTACTTTTTGGGAAACCCCGACACTCTTAAAGTATTAGATGGGCTTTTTCGTTATAATGAACGAATTTTACGCTATCAGACCATAAAGCTGGACAAAAAGTTTGATTTCCAATCGCTCCAGGAAGAAGCCTCCCCGGAAAAAGCAGAAATTACTGAGCCCGAAAAAGAGAAAGAAGAAGGCCCTGAGAACTTAGAAGAAAAAGAGGCGGTTGAAGAATCAAAGGAAAATAAAGAGGAATCCTCAACTTAATCTTATTGCCAAAGTGTAAAAATATTTTCATCCAAGGGACAGATTATGCGGCGCTTTACAGGAAAAAAAAGAATAAGCAGATACAATAAACCCTCCTTTCAAAGGAGAAGGGTTTGTCGTTTTTGTGGTGACAAGTCTTTAACAATCAACTACAAAAATACTGACATATTACAAAATTTTGTCACCGAAAGAGGGAAAATAATCGCCCGGCGTATTTCGGGTAATTGTGCTAAGCACCAGCGTCAGATTACTAAAGCTATCAAAATTGCCCGTAATGTGGCAATTATACCTTTTACTTCGCCGGTTGTTTAGAAAAAGCGGGCTTTTTCTTTTCTGAAATTAACTCTTAAGCGAACAATTAAGACTTAGAGGGATAAAAAGGGAGCATATTCAGTTGAAAGTTATATTATTAAAAGATAATCCCAAATTAGGGAAGGTGGGGGATTTAATCCAGGTAAAAGATGGATTTGCGAGAAATCATTTAATTCCTAAAAATTTGGCTGCCCCTGCTAATCTCCAAAATATTAAAAGCTTAAACCATCAGAAACATCTCATTGCGCAAAAGCAAAACCGGATCAAAAAAGACGCCGAAAAGCTGTCTCGAAAAATTGAAGCGGTATCCTGCACCATAGCAAAACCCGCGGGAGAAGAGGACAAGCTTTTTGGTTCAGTAACCTCCATGGATATTGAGGAAAGCCTTAAAGAAGAGAACATCGCCATTGACCGAAAAAAAATCTTATTAGAAGAACCGATTAAAACCCTGGGCATATACAAAATACCCATAAAATTACATCCAGAAGTTACCGCGAGCTTGAAGGTCTGGGTAGTAAAAAAATAAATCCCCTGTTTTACAAACCCCTTCCTGAATACTGTCAGCAAGTAAGTTGTTATGTGTGTCTATCAATTAGACTTCCGGCATTCCCCAGGTGATATAGGGAACATCATTCTATGAAAGCAGAGCTGAGTTCCTTATTCTCCAAAGTTCCTCCTCAGAGCATAGAAGCTGAACAAGCCGTCTTGGGATCCATTCTTTTAGAAAATGAAGTCCTTCATCAAGTCATTGAAACTCTTGATATAAACGATTTTTATCGGGGAACCCACCAAAAAATTTTTGCCGGAATGCTCGAACTGTACAACAAAAACGAGCCTTCTGACCTCATTACCCTGACAGATACTCTGAGTCAAAAAAAGCACTTGGATGATGTTGGTGGACCGTCCTATCTCTCCTCTCTGGTTGATAATATCCCTACTGCGGCCAATGCGGTCCATTACGCAAAAATCGTTCGGGAAAGATCAATTCTCAGAAAAACAATCGCTGCAGCCACTGATATAATCAACAAAGGATACGAAAACGAAAAGGATATTAATGATGTATTAGATTTCGCTGAAGCCAGCATCTTTGCTATAAGCGAGTATCAAATAAAGCCCTCCTTTTATCCACTACGGGAAATCATCAAGAGCAGTTTTGTCACAATTGAAAAACTATATGAAAAGAAAGAGCTTATTACAGGTGTTCCCTCAGGCTTCGAAGACCTTGATCGTTTAACTTCAGGATTTCAGTCTTCTGACCTTATCATCATCGCTGGTCGCCCCAGCATGGGAAAAACCAGTTTTGCCCTCAATATTGCTCAAAATGCTGCGATTGGAAAAAATATTCCGGTGGCTATATTTTCTTTAGAGATGTCAAAAGAACAGGTTGCCATTCGAATGCTTTGTTCTGAATCCCGAATTGACGCCCATAAATTACGGGGAGGATTTTTGAGCGAAAATGACTGGCCAAAGCTGACTCGTGCTGCCGGATCACTTTCCGAAGCCCCGGTTTTTGTTGATGATACCGCCGGAATCACTGTCCTCGAGATGAGAGCTAAATCAAGAAGATTGCGAAAAGATCAAAAATTAGGATTAATTATTGTGGACTATCTCCAATTGATGAGAGAAAAAGGACGAACCGATAATCGGGAACAGGAAATTTCGGCAATATCCCGTTCCCTCAAAGCCCTGGCCAAGGAACTTAATATACCTGTTATTGCCCTTTCTCAGCTAAATCGAAAGGTCGAAGACCGCCACGACAAGCGCCCCCAGTTAGCGGACCTGAGAGAATCCGGGGCAATAGAGCAGGATGCAGATGTGATAATTTTCATTTACCGGGACGAAGTTTATAATAAGGATGATTCTGACAAAAAAGGCAAGGCGGAAATACTCATCAGCAAACAGCGTAACGGCCCCATAGGAAAAGTTGATCTGACCTTTATCAATGAATTTACTAAATTTGAGTCTTTCGCCTATGACCGAGAGGGAATTTAATCCTTGCTAACCTGACCACTCTGCCAACCATATCTTCTTCCCCTTTTCAACCCAGTCAACCAAATATCTTCCTCCCCATACAAGGGCACCAGCAAAAGGAAAAAGGGTTCTCGCTGTTTTATCTGGATGGGGAAAAAATTCATATAAAA
>JAGHDE010000195.1 GCA_021160085.1 Pseudomonadota bacterium
GTTATAATGCGTTTGCTGATATTTACAGATATGTAGATGAAAAAGGAATCATACACTTCTCAGATGTTCCCACTGACAACCGATTTAAGCTCTACATTTCAACCAGGCGTTATTATACTAAATATAATTATATAATCAAAGAAATGTCGGCAAAATACAGAGTTGATTCCGATCTGGTTCGTGCGGTCATCAAAGCGGAATCAGACTATAATCCTTTGTCAGTTTCCCCCAAAGGGGCCAAAGGGCTTATGCAGCTTATGCCCGAGACCGCGATGGACATGAACGTAAAGAATGTTTTTGACCCCAGAGAAAATATTGAAGGGGGAGTGAAATACCTTCAACGACTGCTGACCATGTTCGATAACGATTTACCGTTAACTCTGGCTGCCTATAATGCCGGAGAGAATATTGTAAAAAAAAATAACTATCAAATTCCTCCCTACAAAGAAACAAAAAATTATATAAAAAAAGTTTTGTTTTATTTACATGATTATAAAAAAGGCAAAAAATAGGGTTAACCCCTTAATTCTACGGCATTGATGTTTTAAACATTTAAATATTAGAAATTCGGATTTGTTTAGCATTTAGTGCTTCGAATTTTCAGTTTATCCGGGTTAGTATCTTATTATAACAAAATCATCAGGATTCGGTATAAGGCATTTGAATCAATTCCAGAGGATGTCCTTCCGGATCCTGGAAGTAGAGGACTTTTGTTCCGGCGAACAGGGGATGATTTTCAGGAATGGTCTGAGGTCCCTTAGAGATAATGGCCACCCCTTTTTCTTGGAGTAGGGCATAGTCTTTTTCCATATTATCAGTCTGCAATGCTAAATGTACTCCAAAAAGGTCATTACT
This sequence comes from Pseudomonadota bacterium, assembly GCA_021160085.1. Lineage (GTDB taxonomy): Bacteria > Desulfobacterota > WTBG01 > JAGOGO01 > JAGOGO01 > JAGHDE01. The sequence goes on from JAGHDE010000195.1 coordinate 856, forward strand.
CCGGTAGTCTTTGGGGTATTTTTTCCCAGCGGGTTTATATTCGATCATTTCGATTTGAGTTTTCCCCAGCTGCATGAGAACAATCCGCTCAGACTCAACATGAAAGTTTACGATGTCATCTGCTTCTTTACCTTTTACCTGTGTATCCAGAACCACCTTAAATCCAAAAACTTCCTTGTAAAAACCTGCTATCTTATCCATATCTTTGACGACTAAACCAGTATGGCTCAATGCTGTAATCATGCTATTTTCTCCCATACAAAAATTTTGTTTGTCTGTTTGCTCGCAATTTACAGATCATATGAAATAAAAATCTTCAAGAGCTCATTGGCGCCATCATAAACAGGCATAACCATTGAATCCCGTACATATTTTTCTAAAGGAAAGTCCTTCATGTACCCAAACCCCCCTAATATTTGCATTGCTTCCACAGTGATCTGTCTAACCATGTTGGTAGGGTAGACCTTGGCCATTGATGGCCCAATTTTAGAAAGGTCTCCGCTTGCTTCCGGATGCTCAATTGCCCAGATAACTCGATATACTAACGCCCGAGCGGCTTCAATCTCCATACGCATTTCGGCCAGTTTTGTGGCAATAGCTTGATGCTTGATAAGGGGTTTTCCCCAGCTAACCCTCTCTTTGGCGTATTTGAGAGCTTCATCATAGGCAGCCTGAGCTAAACCTATAGCCATTGCTCCAACACCCACGCCATTGGCCTTATATATCTCAACAGTGGTATTTAACCCCTCTCCTAATTTTTCCAGCATGTTTTCTTTGGGGAGATGCATGTTATCGAAAAAAATCTCAGCTACCTGGGTAGTTCTGTGTCCCATTTTATCCTCTATTTTCCCAATGGTCATTCCCGGGGTGTCAGCTGGAAAATAGAATATATTGCATCCCTCAACATTAGATTTAGACGAATCTGTACGGGCCATAACACAGTAGAGTTTAGCTACCCCCGCGCTGGTGATGAAATTTTTCTGGCCATTGATTACATACTCATTGCCTTCCAGCCTGGCTGTGGTTCTAACTCCTAATTTAGGGTCAGGAAGCAAACAGAAAACCTCGCTTCCGCCCGAAGGTTCCGTAACTGCTCCGGCAATGATATTGTCGCCTTTTTTGTCTTCGCAGATAGGCCGCAGCCATTTTTCCTTTTGTTCCTCATTTCCCACCACCGCAATGATGCGAGCTAATGAATTATTAATCATAAAAATCATGGCAATTCCCGCATCGCCGTAAGCCAACTCTTCCAGAAGGATAGCATAATCGAACAGATTGCCTCCGTACCCCCCGTATTTTTTTGGTATTAAGACTTTTCCAAACTCAAGCTTCATCGCTTTTTTTATCACCTCCCAGGGAAAGCTTGTGGTTGGATCAGGATTTTGGTCAACATCCTTAACAACCGGTTTTATCTCTTTCTCGGCAAATTTCCGGGCAGTTTCCTTAAGGAACTGCTGTTCTTCCGTTAGAGAAAAATCTAACATCTTGATCTCCTTTTTTATTTTGTTTCTTTCGAAGTCACTTCTTTAATAGCAGTTTGGTGCAACGTATTAAAATCCTTGAAGGGAATATTTTCGTCTTTCTTTTTCAGTTCAGCCGCATCAGTGGGGCAATTGAGGAGACAAACTCCGCAGCCGATGCATATACTCTCATCAACGACGGGCAGATCATCTTCCATGGTGATGATCTCAAGGGGGCAGTCTTCAGCACATTGACCACAGCCGGTGCATTCCGCTTCATCGGTAGTTCTCAGGTAATAGGTAGCCATGATGTAGTCCCTGGGAACCAGGCGTTTTTTTATGGGCATAACGGTCCAGCAACAGCAGGAGCAACAGTTGCAGCAATTCTGGATTTCATCCTGACAGTTATCCACAAAATGAATCAGCCCTTCTTCCTCGGATTTTCGGATTATCTCCAATGCCTCATCCTTTGACACCTCCCTTCCCAATCCTTTTTCCAAGACAAACTCGGCCAGCTGGTTGAATTTTAAACATACCTCTAAGCTGTGAGTGCAGGTGCTTTTTGTCAATAAGCGAGCTATTTGCCGACAGGGACAGTGTACTACGGCAATCTTTCTGGTTTTTTTTATCACCTCGGTTATCATATCATAGGTATAGACGGCTTGGAGGGAGTGATCGACAGCTTTGTTAACCGGTACGTATCGATAAAAACGGGTATTTTCAGCGCCCCGGTTTTGAGGGGTTGCTTTTACGACATATTTTCCTAAAGGCCGGGCAAAGTCCTTGACGTTATCCGCAATCTCTTTCTGCCAGAAGAATATCTGCGGGATTCCAAACCCTAACTGGATGAAGGCATATCCTGCATTACCGGAATCAGTCTTCTGTTTATAAAGAAACCCCTTCTCCGCCAGTTTCTCCAAAATTGATTCAACTTTATCGGCTGGTTTTCCAAGGTGGCGGGCAATTACATCTACCGCCTCGACTTCAAGCGGGGGTAAACGGGTGGGAAGACCTATCGCAACTTCAGCTTCTTCCGGAGTGAGCGTTTTTTCAAGAACTTCTAAAAAATGGTCTATCTGTGGATACCCAATCCCCACGTTTCCCAGATGTTGCATGAGATTACGGTAAATATTTTCTTCCATTTTTTTCTCCTTGTTTTTAAAATTATTCCGGTTGAAATACGCACTGTATTTCAGAAAATGGAATAATTCCTTCTCTAACCAATTGAGGGGGAGAAGTCGTTAGATCAACAATAGTAGAAGGTTTCCCCCCTGAGGTTGGTCCCCCATCAATGATCATATCGAGGTTATTTCCCAACTGGAAAGAAACCTCTTTTGGGGTGGCAGGACTTGTTAATCCGGTTATATTGGCACTGGTAGAGGTAATGGGCCCGTTGAACCCTTCAGTCAATGCCCGGGCGATCGGATGAGAGGAGATCCGGATGGCTATTTTCTGAGTCCGGGCACAAAGGAGAGGAGGTAGATGGGGTGAGGCTGAAAAAATGATCGTTAAAGGGCCCGGCCAGAATTGATCTATTAACTTCCAGGCAACATCAGAAATATTATCCGCATATTCAGGAAGAAGATCAGAATGAGGGATGAGGATTAAAAGAGGCTGGGAAAGCTCTCTTTTCTTAATCGAATAAATTTTCTTTATCGCATTACTCGATAAAGCATCAACTCCCAATCCATAGAATGTCTCGGTAGGATAAGCAACCACCCCCCCCGTTTTCATCATTTCAATGGCCGGCATTATTGGTTCAGGAGATGGTTTGTGGGGATCTATTTTAATGAAGCGAGGCACGATAAAAAGTTTCCCTGTGCTGTTAGCTGATTCTTTCAAGCTCTTCCGGGTATCGATGGGCTAAATCTATATAAAGCTTTTTGACATAGCTCCAAAACTCTTTCTGGCCTGGTTGAACATCTGCGGTAATTTTGGCAGGAACACCGACAGCGATTTTATTTGGAGGAATAGAAGTATAAGCGGGAACCACACATCCTTCACCTACGATAGCCCACTCGCCGATATCCACGTCAAAGCTCAGCACTGCTCCCATACCTATTACGGCGTAGTCTTGAATCCGGTTGCAATGAACAATAGCGCCGTGGCCGATGGTCACCATCTTCCCGATGGCGCTGTTTCCGTCAGGTCTGATATGAATGGTGACGTTTTCTTCCACTGCAGTGCCGGGCCCAAGGACTATGTTTCCATAATCCCCCCTAAGTACTGCACCATGTCCTATATAACAGTCAGGCCCGATTACGACATTTCCTATGACTCGGGCAGAATCGCTTACATAGGCGCCTTCTTCAACTTTCGGCGCTCGATTCCCAAATCGATAAAGAGCCATTGAAGTATACTCCTCTAAAAAAGAAGCCCCTCATCACTAATGGCAGCTATGATTGAGGGACTTCTTTCATAAAATTCTTTACTGATTATCGACCATAACGCTGGAGGTATAAGGTTGAAAACCGCTTGGGCTTAAAACCGACGTTAAACTTCCGGTGAGGGAGATCAGGAAGCCAGGGAGAGGAGCGGTCGAGCTGGTGATCATAGGTATAAAAATCGGTTTCATAATGGGAAAGCAGGTCCAGATTTTTCCCGTCTCCATAGCCATAAAAGTAATTCTGGGTGGTCTTCCAGAGTTTACCCTGCTTGTCGAAGGACTGGGCAAAACCACCTTTCCA
>JAGHDE010000264.1 GCA_021160085.1 Pseudomonadota bacterium
CCTTGTGCCATAATGCTTACACCTCGTTGATGATAGTTTCGTTGTTCTAAAACTACTCTATCACCCTGTTTTTACAGGATCAACGAGGTTTTTAATTTTTTTTGGTGGTGGATCAGGGTCATTTGTTAGAAGTTTCCGGATTTGTATCCCGCCCCCCATTTTCCGTGATAACTTGAATATTTTTAATTTTAAGCTGGAGCCTTTTTATGCCTTTCCAGATATTAATCTCGGGTATAAATACTATCCGAATTTCTGAATCAGGGTCTGGAATAACTTTTCCCATACCGAAACCAATAGCATCAAAATTATTACCGCCATTCCCAATCCACATTTTTAAATGTCCATTTCCTACTATTCGACAATTCTTTACCGAAATTATCTCGGACACGAAAAGAGGCTCTGGATTATCAGCTCCGATTGGGGCCAGGGCCTGAATCTCCTGAATAAGCAATTCGTTTATGTGGGTTAAAGGTATCTCGGTATCAACATATAACTTGGGAATAATGTCCTCTGGGCTCAGAGTTTTTTCAGCCAAATAATTGAGCTTTGCCCTAAGTTTACTGATGTTATCTCTCGAAATAGTCAAACCCGCGGCCGCTTTATGTCCCCCAAAACCTTCTAAAAGATCCTCACTCTCTTTTAACCCATCATAAATGTGGAATGCCTCTATACTGCGAGCTGATCCTCGGCCAATATTTCCATCCAGAGCGATGAGAATGGTGGGACGATAATACTTCTCAACAATTCGAGAAGCCACGATTCCAATTACTCCCGGGTGCCAATCAGGAGAATCCAAAACAAAGGCTTTCTGGTTAGTCCCTTCCTCCGATTCTTCAATTATACGACAGGCTTCATTGAATATGGTTTTTTCAATCTGCTGGCGTTGCATATTGTCCTCATCCAATTCCTTGGCTATATTTTCTGCCTCAGCAGAATCAGACGTGGTTAATAAGATGACGCCTTTATCAGCTTTACCCATTCGGCCGGCAGCATTTATCCGGGGAGCCAATCGATAGCTGATAAGATTTGGAGTTAAAGGAATGTCTTTAAGTCTACTTGCCCGGATTAAGGCCTTGATTCCCAACCTTGTGCTGAGATTCAATGTCTCTAATCCATGTTTGACAAATATTCTATTTTCTTCCACCAAGGGAACAATATCGGCCACCGTACCGAGAGCAACCAGATCGAGATACTCTCTGAGATTAGGATAACCTCCTTTTGTCCAGAATCCTTCCTCCCGCAAAATTTTTCGGAGAGCAATAATAAGATAAAAGGCAACTCCTACTCCGGCAAGATGCTTAAAGGGGAACTCGCACTCTTTCTGCTTTGGGTTTATGACCGCATACGCATCAGGAATTTTCTCCGGAACTTCATGATGGTCGGTGACAATAACATCCATTCCCTGCTCCCTGGCAAAAGAAATCTCTTCATAATCAGAGGTCCCACAATCCACAGTAATAATTAAAAATTTCCCTTGAGCATGAATTTTTTCAAGAGCAGAAATATTAAGACCATACCCTTCTTTTAATCGATTGGGGATATAAAAGGAAACTTTAGCTCCCAGAGAAGCTAAAAACAGCTTCAAAAGGGCGGTTCCGGTAATGCCGTCCACATCATAATCACCAAAAATACAGATCTCTTCTTTGTGGTGTATGGCCTCAATAATACGCCGGGAAGCCTTTTTTATGTCTTTCATCAGAAAGGGAGAACGAATGTCCTGTAATGTGGAAGAAAGGAATCTTTTTGCGGATTCAGGATCTGTTATATTCCGGTTAACAAGAAGGGTGGAAAGCAAAGGTGATATATGAAGTTCTTTTTCCAACCGGGAGGTGTGGTGCGGTTGTTGGGGAAGGATTGTCCAGAGTCTTTCAAGATAGTTCATGTTTCTCCCTTTGATAATTTGGAGAAATAATACAAAACCGTTTGGTAAAGTCAAGCGAAGAAATTTTTTCGGATCTGAGGCGAGTTACAAATAATTCTATCCGCTGCTTGACAATATGATATAAATAATTATTAATATAAATGGTATTGTATATTGCGGTCCTTGCCAAAAAACTATTGTCTCTGGGATTAGACGGTAAAAAAATTTTCTAAAAATAAATGCGGAGGTATATTGAGATGCCGATATATGAGTACAAATGTAAAAAATGTGGTAACGTTTCTGAAGCTATCCAAAAATTTTCCGACCCCCCCCTCACTAACTGCGAAGAGTGTGGAACAAATGGGTCTTTAGAAAAATTAATGTCCCTTAATTCCTTTCGCTTAAAAGGGTCTGGTTGGTATCTTACTGATTATGCTCGAAAAAATAGTCAAAGCACAACCAATACATCCACTAAAGAAAATAAAAATAAAAGCCCGGAATCGAAAAAATCACCTAAAAAAGAAACTGCCAAAACCATAGATAAAGCATGAAAATACAAGAGGAAATTTGCATTCCTTATTTTAACTCTACCGAGAGAGAGATTATATATTCTTCCTTAGAAGAAGCAGCAGGCTATCTTTGCAAATTTTATTCTTTTTCTCCCCGGGAATGGTTTAATCATTGTTACGACTTAAAAACCGAGCAGCAAACAATCATTGAAAGTTCTGACAAAAAAGCCTTTGCAGAAATTGGAAAATACACGCCGGTTCTAAAAGACTCATCGATCTTTCCAAAAGAAAGGTATCAGATCTGTTTGTTCGACCGTAACATTTTAAAAGTCTTGTGGAAACGGCCGGAACTGGAATTTTATCCTTTCATGGTCTATCTCTTAACCCATGAACTCATCCATATCGCCCGGTTCTGTCAAGGGTTTCATCCTTTTGATTGTGATAAAACCGCCTTGCAAAAGGAGGAACAAAAAGTTAGAAACCTTACCCAACAGGTTTTAAATACAAAAAAAAACGAGGCTTTTTACAAAATCAGCTCTCTTTATAATAAAATAAATCCTGTCCCCTGTCCTTTCAGCAAACCAATCCAGTCCTAAATCCGTATTAAAAGACAAATCTCGTTAAGAAATTAGTATCATTTCCTTGGAATATAGGTCAATTAAGC
>JAGHDE010000169.1 GCA_021160085.1 Pseudomonadota bacterium
CCGGAGGACACGATCATTCGACAAGGTGGAGCTATTCTGATTGTCGAAGATCATAGTGGAGTATTAGGGGTCTGTGGCCTGCGATACGATTCTCCCGGGCGCTACGAAGTCACCAAGATGGCCATTCGCGAGGACATGCGGAGCCGAGGTATCGGCCGGAGCCTCTTGTCCAGAGTCATTTCGCACGCTCGCCAATTAGGATCGAAACAACTCTTTATAATCTCCAATACGGTGCTCGCGCCCGCGATCTCCCTCTACCGCCAACTCGGATTTGTGGATGTTCCACTCTCAACTCAACAAGAGTATGCTCGCGGCAATATCGAGCTTGAACTGAACCTGTGCAGTAGCTGCTGCCTGATATTGGCGGGTAATGGGAGCAAATCTTTTTTCCTGACAATGCCAGATAAGACCAGCTCAAATGATAATTATATAAACAGAACGGACTTCCATGATCATTGACTATTCTCCGGAATCTCTCAACCTGTTAGGACGATTGTGTCTCGCCGCAATTCTTGGGGGCCTCGTCGGACTCGAGCGTGATGTCCACGGGCGTTCCGCGGGTTTGCGAACGCACCTGCTGGTAAGTCTGGGGGCAGCTCTTTTTATGATTTTGTCAATCATCGTAGCGTCGTCTGTTGGCGAAGCATCACGATTTGCCGATCCCGGACGAATCGCAGCCCAAATTATTACGGGCATAGGTTTCCTTGGGGCTGGAGCCATCATGAAGGAGGGATTCACTGTCCGGGGTCTCACGACGGCAGCGTGTTTCTGGATCGTTGCGGCAATAGGCATGGCGACCGGTGCCGCTCAATATACTCTTGCGATATTTACCTGTCTTCTTTCATTAGCAGCACTATCATTGCTTCATCGAGTTGAGAAGTACTACCGAAGGGATTCTTACAGAACCCTCACCATAAATACATCTCTCGATGTTTCCGTCAAGACAGTGATCGACGCACTCAAACAGAAATACGTAACCATTCTGTTTGTTAATTCAGAGCGAGATTATGAAAAGGAAACCATCACGATGCACTTATCTCTTCGCATTTTCCACAAAGGAACAACTGACAAGATTTCGCAAGACATAATTCAGTCACTGGAAAAAACCGGCATACCTTTGACAAAGGTATCATGGCATCATGGTACACTGTAAAATACGGGCAGCAATGTTGGAGGCATTCAGGCAGGTGTTTCAATGGAGCCATAGATGAAGTTCACGTCTATAACCATACTCTCACCGAATCAGAAATTGAGGATGATATGGAATGTCCCCCGGTAATACCGTTTTGAGGCGGGAGGACCCATGTCCACCCCGCTCAGACAATACCCAGGGGCCCCACTTGGAATCTATCCGCTGAAGACAAATGAATTACCCCGCCTTCAGGCGGAATAATTCAATTCACTCAGCTTGTTGTTGTTTGCCGTCGAAGAAACGTGGGCGTATCGTATTCACCACTTTCGTTAAAACAACTGTCAATGATGGTTCCCACTTTGACCACCTCCGGCTTAATCCCTTGAATATCATGCCCGCTCCGCTGATAAGCGGGGAGTTCCTTGTCTTCCTGAATATATTTAGAGATCAAAGAAATATTTTTTCTCATATCGGGAGAGATCATCTCTTCTTCTTTTCCGAAGCCGGTGGCGATAACCGTCACACTGATTTCTTCTCCTGCATAATCGTCTATCACTGCTCCAAAAATAATATTTGCATCTTCATGGGCATTCTCCTGGATCAAAGTAGAGGCCTCATTCACTTCGTAAAGGGTTAAATCAGGACCCGCGGTAACATTGATCAGCAGCCCCTTGGCGCCATCTATGCTCACCTCTTCTAAAAGCGGGCTCGATATGGCTTTTTGGGCCGCTTCAATAGCTCGATTCTCACCGGTTGAACTTCCGGTGCCCATAAAAGCCATTCCCATTTCGGACATAACAGTGCGAACATCATTAAAGTCAAGATTGATAAGTCCCGGGATGGTTATTAGATCTGAGATTCCTTTTACCGCATGGAGAAGAATTTCATCCGCCTTTTTAAATCCATCCAGAAGGGTCATCCTCTTGCCGGAATTCAGCAGAAGCTGCTGATTAGGAATAGCAATAAGAGTATCAACTGCGTCCTTCAATTCTTCCACTCCCTTCTTCGCCACCTGCTGCCTTCTTTTTCCTTCAAACAAGAATGGTTTGGTAACCACAGCTACAGTAAGGGCGCCAATTTCCTTCGCCATTTCCGCTAAAACAGGAGCCCCTCCAGTTCCGGTACCACCTCCCATTCCCGCTGCAATAAATACCATGTCGGCGCCATCTAAAAATTCTTTTATTTTATCAGCATCTTCCATCATTGCTTTTTGACCTGTTTCAGGATCAGATCCCGCTCCCAGACCCTTAGTCAGTTGAGCACCCAATTGGACTTTTACAGGTGATTTACATGAAGATAGAGCCTGTAAATCAGTATTGGCGGAAATAAATTCGACCCCTTCCATGTTGGATTCGATCATTGTGTTAATGGCATTACAACCACCTCCTCCAACTCCAAAAACTTTAATTTTGGCATTCATTCTGGATATGCTTTCCAATTCTATCATTTTTTGTCCCCCCCTTTTATATGAGTTAAAAGACCTCTAAAACCCAGCCTCCCATCGTCTTGACGATGGTGTTGAATAAATTCCCCTTGCCGTTAAAATTTGCATTGGGTTTCTTACCGTTTCCATAAAGAAGCAACCCTACTCCGGTAGCGTATATTGGATTATTCACCACATCCTCTAATCCTTTTACCCATTGAGGATATCCAATCCGGCCCGGAAGTTTAAATATTCTTTCCGCCATCTCCTTGATACCAGGCAACATTGATGCCCCACCGGTTAAAATAATTCCCGATCCTATTAATTCCGCAAATTCGGATTTTAATATCTCGCTCTGAATCAACTGAAAAAGTTCCTCCGCCCGGGATTCAATAATTTCACACAGCATCCTCCGTGATACTGTGCGGGTTTCTCTTCCATCAACGCTCATAACCTGAATCTTTTCATCTCGCTTTACTGACGAGGCAGTAGCATATCCATATTCTTTTTTTACTCGCTCCGCTTCTTTTATGGAAGTGCGTAATCCAATGGCAATATCAGAAGTAAAATGGTTGCCGCCAATAGGTATGACCGAGATATAACCAATGCTTCCTTTAATAAAAACAGCTATATCAGTAGTTCCACCTCCTATATCAACCAGAATCCCCCCCAACTCCTTTTCATCCTTAGACAAAACCGCTTCACTGGAAGCCAATTGCTGAAGAACTATATCTTTCACGTCTAAACCAGTCTGATTAGCACATTTGATGATATTCCTGGCTGATGCTACCGCGCCGGTCACCACATGAACCTTGGCCTCCAGACGCATACCGGACATACCGAGAGGATCTCGAATCCCCCCCTGATCATCTACGATAAACTCTTTTGGAAGCACATGAATGATCTCCCGATCTACTGGAATTGTGACTGCCCGGGCAGCATCGATAGCCCTTTTGATATCAGAACGTTTTACCTCTTTACTTTTGACAACAACTACTCCGTGGCTATTGAAGCTCTTAATATGAGCACCGGAAATTCCGGTGTATACAGTTTCGATCTCATACCCAGCCATCTTCTCCGCCTCTTTTACCGCCCTCCGAATTGAATCCATGGTGGCTTCTAAATCAATGATCATACCCTTCCTTAAACCTAACGAAGGCTGTACTCCGATTCCAACGACATCAATCCCGTCTGCTGATTTCTTTCCAATAATGGCACATACCTTCGTAGTTCCTATATCCACGCCTACAACCATGTTTCCATTACTTCTCATTTTATTTTCACCCCCTTTCGCAGGTGTTTATTTTCATTTGTGACGAAGAAAGCTTTTTAACGTGAGCTGTCTCTGAAGAAATAATATCTATGGCTTCAGGCGTTACCTGCCGGGCATATAAATCCTCCTGGATGGTGGCAAGCAAAGCAAGCTTTTTCCCATAATCTCCAAAACCCATTCGTATAGGAATTGCGTCCTGAAGCGTATAGATAGTGATGCCGTAATTAGCATCAAAATGAACTTCTGAAACCATCTCCATTGGAAGCACCGCCTCTTTATCAGCAAGCTTCAATAAATTAATAATTCTCTTGAGACGATCAGAATTTTGTTGAGAAAAGGAAAGGCCGGTTATAATCGGCATATTAACCTTATCGTTGGCTTCAACCTCTTTGAATAAAATTCCCTCCTCATCTACTAAAAACAGCTTCTTATGACTCACCAGCGCAACTGGAACCCTTTCATTAACCTTTACAGTTAAAAGATGGGGAAAAGTTCTTCTAATCTTCACTTCTTTAACCCAGGGGTTAGCCCTAATGCGCTGAGAAATCTCTTTAAGACTAACGGTAAAGATATTTGCTCCCGGCCTCAGCCCGGCTAACGTCATCAGTTCCTGCGGACTGACATTCTGGCAACCTTCAAATTGAGTGTCCTTTATTTCCAGACAGGACGACTGGATGATGAAATTAATCAGAAAATGAAGAGAAACAGACGCAACCAAGATGATCGATAAACAAAATGTGGTACGGATGGCAAGAAGAAAAAATCTTTTCATTGTTGCTAAAGCAAAAAGCTTTTTGCCTCGATACCAACCGCGTCGATTACGTATTTTCCTTGAATGATAGTCCTTCATCAAACTTCGACAGCCTCAGGTTAATGTATAGTAAAAGGCATCCCTATATGTAACCGCGCTAAAAGAAGCATCCGTTCGATCAGCGTCGGAAAATCTATGCCTGCCTCGGCAGCAGCAAGTGGTAATAAACTTGTCTCCGTTAAACCAGGAATGGTGTTGACTTCTAAAATTGCGAGATTCCCTTTTTTATCCATCCAGAAATCCACCCGGGCCGCGCCCGCGCATTGCAACGCCTGATAAGCGGTTACCCCCATTTTCTGAGCGCTTTCAGCTCTTTCCTGCGAAAGGCGAGCAGGAATAATATATTCGGTTTTCCCCGGAGTATATTTGGAGGTATAATCATAAAATCCGCTTTCGGGGACTATTTCTATCACCGGAAGAGGTTCCCCATTAATAATTCCCACAGTTATATCCACCCCCTTCACATATCTCTCCACTAAAATTTCCTGATCATATCCAGCCGCGCTTTTTAACGCCTCTTCCAGCTCATTGCGTGAGGTTGCAATTGTTGTCCCGATAGTAGAACCTCCGCAGACAGGTTTTACAATTAGGGGGAGTTCCATGGTAATTTCAGAAACATTACATCGATAAGAAAGTACTTGAAATTCCGGAGTAGGGATCTGATGGTAACAAAATATCTTCTTAGCCATCACTTTATTCATAGCCAGCGCACTTGCCAACACCCCTGAACCGGTGTAGGGAGTTCCTGTCATTTCCAGAAGCCCCTGAATTGAGCCATCTTCTCCCCAGGAACCATGAAGCGCAATAAATGCCGTGTCTATTTTTTCTTCCAAGAGTCGCTCCGTGATAAAGCGATCAACATCTATTCCCACCGCCTGATAATTCTTTTTTAACAAAGCATTTAAAACCGCCTGTCCGGTTTTGAAAGCAATCTCCCTTTCCGGAGAAAGTCCACCCCTCAGGACCCCGATTTTTTTTCTTTTCAACTCTTCTCTTGTCATATCCGTTCTCGTCTCTATCCCTAAATACAGTTTTCAGGGATCAGGGAGCAGTTTGAAGTTTGAAATTTGAAATTTCCAGTTTCCAGTTTCATACCAATCCCTCAGTTTTTACCCCGTGAAATGTATTTGTTTTCTATTTCACTGGCGCCTAAATTCCTCAATCATCTGTTTCACCTATCACC
>JAGHDE010000177.1 GCA_021160085.1 Pseudomonadota bacterium
AGAATCCAAGCAACCTAATTGTTTGGCCTTGGCAAGATAGGTTAATGCCCGTTTTGTTAATCCGATGGCCGCAAGCACCTTGCCATAATTAAAACAGGAAGCCTCTTCTTCAAAGGCGAAAATTGATTCTTTTCCCAATGCCGCATCCAAACAATCCATGGTTTTTTCCAGCCGATCAATAAGTTTCTCTTTGTCCTTAAAGATGATCAAGTCACGAAAGGGTTTAGTATAGGTAAGTTCTATTCGTATGTGCCGGGTAACAGTATACACGAATTTAATTAAGGAAGTTTCGAATTTCCCGGCATCATCACCAGGAGGCTGCTGAAATTCAAAGTAAAGGCGGATGGCTTTGCTAAAACTATCAACCCCCCGAATTTTCTGTCCTGCATTTGCATTTGCAATCCCCTGCATAATCAGATTATGAATATTTACCGGGCTGTTTGCCAGCAGATAGGTAAAATATAAAGATTCTCTCTTGTAATCTAAGATCATTGAAGATAACTCACGCGCTTCACCGTAATAGTTTAAAAGAAAATCCTCAGAATTTTCAATGCTGATGAGATGATCCAGCAAATTAATGGAATGAATTATCTTATTTTTTAATTTTTCAATATTTTTATCAGAATAATGTTCTGGCGCTGTATATTTATTTTCCCCGAGTTTTTTGGGGGTAAGCATTAGCCGGGCCAGAGAGTCTATTTCCTTTTTGCTTTTGTTAAGAATATCTTCCAATTCCAGCTTCTTTTCTGCTATCTCCCTGGGAAACGCGGGGGTGGTAAAAACCTGAAGAAACTGGGTTAACCCGCTTTCATAATCGCCTTGAAAATCTATGTATTTTTTTGTCTTTAACACTTCAGGAATACTGCCGTTTTTAAAAAGCAGGGGGATGATGGTTACTCCATCCTTTTCTATCGCTTCCACCCTGGCGGTATCCAATTCCTGACTAATCCATTTAGACTGTATTAATTCAGGGGTAAGCAACAAAGCAAGGAATTGAGAGTTTCTAATGCCATCATAAACTTCATCAACAGTATCATGGCCAGCAAGGCGCTCATTTTTGTCGACCCAGACCGATATTCCGGCATTGCGTAGATCAACCACTAATTTATTTGCCAGGTCTTTGTCCTGGCTTGCATAACTTAAAAATAGATTTGGCATTCTAAAATTCCTCTGTTAAATAGGGTAAAGCCATTGATATGGCACTTGTTTTTAAAAAACAAATTTTATCATTTATCACAATTTGCCCAAGGATATAGAAGGAGTAAGGAATGGTCAAGCAAAAACAGGCTGTTGCTCAAATAGAAATCTCTTTGAGCGATCTTTAAAGCGGTTTTTGTCAACAAATATTGCGAAGCGGAAGATCAGCGATTTCAACTGGTTGATCTGCCGAAGGCGGGGAGTTTTGAACTCGCCTGAAGCGAGAATTAGATTTGTCAAAAAACGGTTTAGAAAAGCAAAAAGAGATTTAGGCAACAGACTGAAAACACCTGATTCGGAACGGTTTCAACTCGAAGGCAGACAGCAAAATTTCATTATATGATGATCGAAGGTGATGAATTTATCAGCCTGGCGGCTGGCATTAGAATTTTTCAGTAAATTACCCGAAACTGAGAGTGAATGAAAAAGATTGTATTAAATTTAAAGTAACACAGAAATTTTAATCTCTAACCTTTTTTAATTTAAAGAAAAATTGTTCTTGACAATACTCTTTTTTCTGGTTAAATATTATTTACAAAATCAGAAAAAATTGTTTAATAGTAAAGGAGATAGGGTCATGAAGAATCCTAAACAGTTTTTTGTTCTGCTGTTTGTCACCCTAATCATTTTTATATCCACTCCGGTTAGTGAGCTCAAGGGGGATATTATTTTTACCTATCCTCCTGAGGCTAAGTTCAGCTTTTTTCCTCAAACCGGTGTTGCACCTCTCAAAGTCCAATTTTTTAATCAGTCGTCTTCAATTGCTACTTCCTTGTTTTGGGATTTCGGAGACCCTTTTTCCGAAGAGGGTAATTCGATCGAAGTACATCCTTCCCATACCTATAATAAAGCCGGGACATATTATGTAACGTTAATGTGCGGCACCTGTAGTCAGTCTGATACTGCCACAGGCGTGGTAACAGTATTGCCTTTTTCAGAAAGCGGGGTTGAATTTGTTGCAGCTCCCCGAAGCGGTTCGGTAGGAACAGAAGTTCAATTTACCAATCTTACCCCGGGAGAGTTTGATAAATTTCTCTGGGATTTTGGAGACGAAACCAGTTCTGCAGAGGAGGACCCTGTTCATGTTTATACCGACTCTGGAACCTATACAGTAAGCCTCACCCTGATGGATCCTTATGGGGAGTATACCGAGACAAAAGAAACCTATATTGAAATAACCACTTCCCCGGTAATAACAGTTGAATTTGCCGCAGCTCCCCGAACCGGGCCAGCGGGAACAGAAGTTCAATTTGTTAACCTTACCCCGGGAGAGTTTGATGATAAATTCCTCTGGGATTTTGGGGATGAGACCAGTTCTACTGATGAGGATCCCACCCATGTTTATGCTGACTCCGGAACCTATACAGTAAGCCTCACCCTGATGGATTCTTATGGAGAGTATACTGAGACAAAAGAAAGCTATATTGAAGTAACGACTGGTTCAGCCATAGAGGTTGAGTTTATGGCAGCTCCCCGAACCGGGCCAACGGGAACAGAAGTTCAATTTACCAACTTTACTCCGGGAGAGTTTGATAAATTCCTTTGGGATTTTGGAGACGAAACCAGCTCTACCGAGGAAGACCCCGCCCATTTTTATGCTGATCCGGGGATCTATACGGTAAGTCTCACCCTGATGGATTCTTACGGATATTATACTAAAACAGAAGATAACTATATTCAAGTGCTTGCGCCTCCGGCTGGGGTGGTTGAATTTGCCGGTGCTCCTCAAAATGGCTCGCCAGGAACTGAAGTCCACTTTGTCAACCTTACCCCGGGATTTACTGCGGAGGATTGTAAATTCCTCTGGGATTTTGGAGACGGAAGCAGCTCTACCGAGGAAGACCCTGTTCATATTTATACCCACTGCGGAACATTTGACGTGAGTCTTACCCTGTGGAATTCCTACGGATATTATACTAAAACAGAAGATAACTATATCACCATATCACCAAGCGATTTTGAGTTTACCTGGGCTCCCCAAACCGGGGCAGTGGATACAGATGTTCAATTCATCAACC
>JAGHDE010000245.1 GCA_021160085.1 Pseudomonadota bacterium
GTTTAGCAAAGGCTTTGAAAATGATTCTGTCGGCTGCCATTACTGGAACGGAATAATTATGGGAATGACTATAACCGAAAAAATTTTGGCCTATCACTCAGATCTCGAAAAAGTAACCCCTGGAGAGATTATAAGCGCCCGGATCGATGTGGCCCTGGGGAATGATATTACTGCTCCCATTGCCATTGAAGAATTCCGCAAGTATGGAGGCAATGAGGTTTTTGATCGCCAGAAGGTTGTTCTCGTTCCCGATCACTTTACCCCCAACAAGGATATCCAGTCAGCCCGGCAGTGCCAGATTCTTCGTGAATTTGCCCGGGAACAGAATCTGACCTATTATTTTGAACAGGGGGAAGTGGGTATTGAGCATGCCCTGTTACCTGAAAAAGGAATAGTTCTTCCTGGTGATTTGGTCATCGGGGCGGATAGCCATACCTGTACCTACGGAGCTCTGGGCGCATTTGCCACCGGGGTGGGAAGCACGGATTTGGCCTATGCTATGATGACGGGAGAAGCCTGGTTTAGAGTGCCCGAAACCGTGAAGTTTATTTATAAAGGCACGCTGCCTCCCTGGATAGAGGGAAAGGATTTGATTCTGTTTACCATTGGTGACATTGGGGTTGAGGGGGCTCGATACAAAGCCATGGAGTTTACGGGAGAGGCGGTTTCTCATCTTTCTATGGCAGGAAGATTAACCATGGCGAATATGGCTATTGAAGCGGGAGCCAAAAACGGAATTTTCATACCCGATGAAAAGACCAGGACTTATGTTGAAGAAAGAAAAACGAGAGAATATACCGTTTACAAAGGTGATACTGATGCAGACTATGCAGAGGTCAGGGAGTATGATATTTCTAATCTTGAACCCCAGGTTGCTTTCCCGTCTTTGCCTTCTAATGTCAAAAGATTAAGCGAGATAGATACCATCCCCATTGACCAGGTGGTTATCGGCTCTTGCACCAATGGGCGGATAGAAGACCTCAGAATTGCGGCTAAAATTTTGAAGGGTCGGACTGTGGCTCCTTATCTCCGGTTGCTCATCATACCAGCCACTCCGTCGATATACAAACAAGCTTTAGAAGAAGGACTCCTCCGGATATTCCTGGACAGTAAGGCCGTTATAAGCCCGCCTACCTGTGGTCCCTGTTTGGGAGGCCATATGGGGGTGTTAGCAAAAGGGGAACGGGCGGTAGCCACCACCAATCGTAATTTTGTCGGTAGAATGGGCGATCCGCAAAGTGAGGTTTACTTGACCGGAGTTCCGGTGGCCGCTGCCTCGGCTGTATTAGGGAGGATCGGGGGTCCTCAGGATCTGTAAAAAGAAAGAAGAGGAATATTAACTGTGAAGTTTAAGGGAATAGTCTGGAGATTCGGAACCAATGTTGATACTGACGCTATCATTCCGGCACGGTATCTCAACACCTCAGATCCGAATGAATTGGCCAAACACTGTATGGAAGATGCGGACCCTCAGTTTGTTAAAAAGATGCAACCGGGAGATATTATCATGGCGGATCGTAATTTTGGCTGTGGGTCTTCTCGGGAACATGCTCCTTTGGCTATTAAGGCAGCTGGAGTCTCTTGCGTGATTGCCAAGAGCTTTGCCCGAATTTTCTATCGCAATGCCTTCAATATGGGTCTTCCTATCTTTGAATCAGAAGAAGCAGTAGATAATACCTTGGGAGGAGATATAATAGAAGTGGATGCCACATCAGGGGAGATCATCAATCATACGCATAATCGAATATATAAGGCAAACCCCATCCCCGCCTTTATGCAGGAGCTTATTGCGTGTGGAGGACTGATGAAATATGCTCAAAAAAAACAATTATAAGGGAATTAATTTATGGCAAAGACTTATAACATAGCGGTTATTCCAGGAGACGGCACAGGCCCGGAAGTAGTGACGGAAGGGATAAAAATTTTAAAAGCGGTCTCGGAAGTGGAAAATTTTAAAATGGAGTTCGTTTCCTTCGATTTAGGAGGAGAACGTTACCTCCGAACTGGTGAGACCCTGCCCTTTTCTGCCATTGAAGAGTTTCGAACCATGGACGCTATCTATCTGGGGGCCATCGGACATCCCGAAGTTAAACCCGGCATCCTGGAAAAGGGAATACTTTTAAGCCTTCGATTCGCATTGGATCAATATATAAATCTCAGGCCGGTAAAGCTTTATCCGGGAGTGGAGGCACCACTCAAGGATAAAGGGCCGGAGGATATCGACTTTGTGGTTATCCGGGAAAATACCGAAGGTTTGTATACTGGAAGCGGAGGGTTTTTAAAAAAGGGAACCCCTGATGAAGTGGCTGTTCAGGAGTCGATCAATACCCGCAAGGGGGTAGAACGCTGTCTCCGTTTTGCTTTTGACTTCTGCCAGAAGCGGAACAAAAATAAAAAACTTACTCTCTCTGGGAAGACTAATGTTTTAACGTATGCTTTTGATCTCTGGGAGAGGACATTCCAGGAAGTGGCGTCAGAGTATAACGATATTACCACCGATTATGCCCATGTTGACGCCACCTGCATGTGGATGGTCAAAAATCCGGAGTGGTTTGATGTAATTGTTACCGACAACATGTTCGGGGACATTATTACTGACCTGGGGGCCATGATTCAAGGGGGAATGGGAGTCGCGGCGGGGGGCAACATTAACCCGGAGGGAGTTTCCATGTTCGAGCCCATAGGAGGCTCGGCGCCAAAGTACACCGGGAAAAATGTGATTAACCCCATAGCCGCAATTTGTGCGGCGCAGATGTTATTGGAAGAATTAAAAGAAAAAACAGCAGCAAAAAAAATTGAAAAGGCAATAATGCAGGTGTTGGCTCACGACCTGAAAAGTTTGTCGGCAGGGAAAATGGGGCATACCACTTCCGAAGTAGGAGATTTGGTGGTACAATACATTTTGGAGGATACAAAAGAAGCTTCCCGGTGAGGATAATTGGTGGAAAATTAAAGGGACGGCGGCTGCAGGCCTGTAAAGGCAGGTTTGTTCGTCCAACCTCAGACAAGATAAGAGAAGCCATATTTGATATCATTGCTCCTTTTTTGTCGGGTGGTGTTG
Organism: Pseudomonadota bacterium; assembly: GCA_021160085.1. Classification (GTDB taxonomy): domain Bacteria; phylum Desulfobacterota; class WTBG01; order JAGOGO01; family JAGOGO01; genus JAGHDE01. Next base: position 3,062 of record JAGHDE010000245.1, read on the forward strand.
TTTTAGATCTTTTTGCGGGGACCGGAGGTGTAGGAATAGAAGCGCTTAGCCGGGGGATGGAAAGGACTGTTTTTGTTGAAAAGGATTCCCGGGTTATCCCGATACTGAAAAAAAATATTATTGGTTGTCAGTTAGAAGACCGGGTGGAAGTGATCTCCCGTTCAGTAAGCGCGGGAATTAAAATTATTAGTTTACGTAACGAAAAGTTTAAATTAATTTTTTTAGACCCTCCGTATCAAGAAAATTTGGTGGAAAGAACTCTTGAAGAGATTTGGGAGGCCAATCTATTATCAAAAGGCGGCATTGTAATTGCGGAACACTCAACGCGGGAAATGGTTGGAAAGTATTATGGAAAACTGGCAGGGTATGATTGTCGCCGATATGGAAATACCCTGCTCTCTTTTTTCACTTATTAAGAATAAAAAGGGGTGAGTTATGGAGAGAATTGCTGTATATCCGGGATCTTTTGATCCTCTTACTAATGGACATCTGGATCTTATCCGGAGAGGATTAAACGTTGTCGACCGTATAATTGTAGCGGTGGCTATCAATCCATCCAAAAAACACATGTTTACCCTCAAAGACCGGCTGGAAATGGTACAGATGACGATAGGGGATAATCCCCGGGTAAAAGTGGATAGTTTTAACGGCCTCTTGGTAGATTATCTGAAAAAGTGTGATACCCACATTGTGCTTCGAGGTTTAAGAGCTGTATTAGACTTTGAATACGAATATCAGATGGCGCTTATGAACAGACGGTTGGATCGAGCAGTAGAAACCATTTTTATGATGACTGGGTATAAATGGTTTTATATAAGCTCTCGGATTATTCGGGACGTATTGGTTTCGGGCGGCAGTGTAGAGGGGCTGGTTCCAGATGTGGTGGCAAAGAAACTGGAAAAGAAGTTTGCCAAAAAGCAAATGTAAAAAAAACAAAAGATTAACCTTGACAATAAAAAAACAGTAATTTATATTTTACTATTTTTAAGATACAGAGGTTCAGAGGTTTGAAAGCAATAGAAACATAAGCAAAAGGAGTTAAAAAAATGGGAATAGAAGATAAAGTTCAGTTGAAGGATCTCTATCCGGTGCCGGAGGCGTTTAAGGCAAAAGCCTACATAAAAAGCAGGGAAGAGTATGAAAAGATGTATAAACGCTCTATAGAAGACCCTGAATCTTTCTGGAGTGAGATCGCCGAAGAATATGTCTCCTGGAATAAAAAATGGGATAAAGTTATGGATTATAACTTTGACATGAGAAAAGGAGACATTTTTATTAAGTTTTTTGAGGGAGGCAAGCTGAATGTTTCCTATAACTGCCTGGACAGACATCTGGAGACCAGAGGAGACAAGGTAGCTATTCAGTGGGAAGGCAATGAGCCTGGGGAAGACAAGGCATATACCTACAAAGATCTCCATAGAGAGGTTTGTAAGTTTGCCAATGTTCTCAAGGCCCATGGCATCAAGAAGGGCGATCGCGTCTGTATCTATCTTCCCATGATTCCCGAACTGGCCATCTCAATGCTGGCATGTACCCGGATCGGCGCGATTCACAGCATCGTATTCGGTGGGTTTAGTGCCGATGCTTTAAAAGACCGGATCCAGGACAGCGAATGCAAGATGCTGGTTACCTGCGACGGAACCTTCCGCGGGGCCAAGGCAATTCCCCAGAAGACCAACGCTGATAACGCACTTAAAGAGTGTCCTTCCATTGAGAAACAGATTATTGTTGAAAGAGTCGGTGAAAAGATCAAGTGTGACTGGAACGAAGGGAAAGACCTCTGGTGGCACGACGAGATGGCAAAAGTGGATGCTGATTGTGAACCCGAGTGGATGGATGCGGAAGATCCCCTGTTTATTCTCTATACATCCGGTTCCACCGGAAAACCCAAGGGGGTTATGCATACCACCGGCGGCTATCTGACCTATGTGGCCTTTACCCATAAGATGGTTTTCGATTATCGCGAAGAGGATATCTTCTGGTGTACTGCTGATATCGGATGGGTCACTGGACACAGCTATATTGTCTATGGACCTCTCGCCAATGGCGCTACCTCAATCATGTTTGAAGGCGTTCCTAATTATCCGGATTACAGCCGTTTCTGGAAGGTTGTGGAAAAGTATAAGGTCAGCATTTTCTACACCGCTCCCACAGCCATCCGGGCTGTTGCTAAAGAGGGCGATGATTGGGTCAAAAAAGCAGATATATCCAGCATAAGACTGCTCGGATCCGTGGGTGAACCGATCAATCCGGAGGCTTGGAACTGGTATCATACCTTAATTGGCCGCGGTGAGTGCCCGATTGTGGATACATTCTGGCAGACGGAAAACGGAGGAATCATTATTACCCCGCTTCCCGGAGCTATTGATCTCAAACCGGGCAAGGCAACGGTTCCGTTCTTCGGCGTCAAACCGGCGTTGGTGGATGATGAAGGTGTGGAAATTACCGATCAGGTTGCCGGCGGAGCGCTCTGCATCAGCAGACCGTGGCCCGGTATTATGAGGGGTGTGTATGGCGATCCCAAGCGATTCCAGGAGACTTATTTCGAACAGTTTCCCGGTTACTATGTAGCGGGTGACGGCGCTACCAGAGATGAGCTCGGATATTATCAAATCACCGGCCGGATCGACGACGTTATCAATGTATCCGGACATCGGATGGGAACCGCCGAGGTCGAAAGCGCCCTGGTTGCCCATGATAAAGTGGCCGAAGCCGCGGTTGTGGGGTATCCTCATGATCTTAAAGGACAGTCAATTTATGCTTTTGTAACCCTGAAGACTGGCGTTGAGAAGAGCGATGAGTTGAAACAAGAGTTGGTTAAGCATGTAAGGAAAGAGATTGGTCCAATCGCCACTCCCGAGAAGATCCAGTGGGCAGACGCTCTGCCCAAGACGAGAAGCGGCAAGATCATGAGAAGGATACTGAAGAGGATCGCTGCCGATCAGATTGATGATATCGGA
>JAGHDE010000081.1 GCA_021160085.1 Pseudomonadota bacterium
AAGCATATTACCTCAGCCCCGTTTCATCCTCAGACTTTAGGAAAACTGGAGGCTTATCACAAGACCCTGAGAAGAGAACTAATCAGCCTTAGATTCTTTGAATCTCCATCTGAGGCTAAAAAAGAGATATTAAGGTTCAACGAGCAATATAACTATGAACGGCCCCATAGTGGTTGCGAGGGGCTCACCCCGGCTGATCGTTATTTTGGGATTGCCTCCCAGTTAAAGGGCATATTTAAAGAGCCGGGAGAAATTCCCCCTATCTACTTAGCGGGTAAATTTCTGGAAAAAGAGATCCGGCTGGTATGGGACCGAAAGAATCTAAATCTTTTTCTCAACAACGATAAGGTAGCATCTTTTCCAGTTTGATAACCTCCTTGATTTATTGTAGGGTATTCCCTGGAGGTGATATCCTATGGTCCGCTATCTCAAGGAAAAGTTTGAAACTTTAAAACTCGCAAGAGAGAACCAGGTATTAAAGAAAAAATGCAAAACCCTTAAGGCCGAGAATGAAATCTTAAAATCGGCCTTAAGGATGCGGGAAGAAAGTGGTAAAAAAAAACGCTGCCTTCCCGCAGAAAAGCTTGAAATATTAAAGAGATACAATAATATGGTCATTAAAGGCAAAGAAGTTTTACTTGGAACCTTGCTTCTCTATTACGGCATTGGTCGCAGCACTCTCTTTTTTTGGCAGAAACAGTATCAAGAAAATGGTCTTTCGGGTCTGGTAAATAAACCAACTGCCCCAAAATATAGCCCCCACAGAACGCCTTTACTGATAGAGAAGATAGCGCTTAAAATTTATGATGCCTCCAACAAAAAGGGTTGCCGGATAAAAAAGGGATATAAAAGTATTTCTCAACAATTGACCCTTCTGGGAAAGTATTTTAAAAGGACTCCCCGCACCATAAAAAAGATTCTTATCCGTCACGAAAGAATCAGCGGCATTACCAAAGAGCCTAAGAAATACGGAAAGATTATAGCAGAAAAGGCCAACGAACTCTGGGCGATAGATATTACCTGCTTTGGCCCTTTCTATATATTTGGACTTACCGATCTTTATTCCCGGAAGTGCCTGGGTTTAAAACTTGCTCTAAACCAAACTTCTGAAGCAGCCATTAAACTTGTTAAAGAGGCGATTGCCCGTTATGGAATACCCACTTTTATTTTGAGTGATAATGGTTCCCAGTTTATCGGCAGAGATCTGACAACCGATACTGAATTTGGTCGTTTTCTCAAATCTCAGGGAATCGAACATAAACGAACCGATTTGGGTTCTCCCTGGCAAAATGGAATCATGGAGCGATTCTTTGGTTCCCTAAAAAGGGAGTTGCTTTACCTTTTGGAAGATCTTCAGCAAGAAGATGCCCTTACTGATTATCTTTTGGAATACCTGATCTATTACAATCGTTATCGACCTCATCAGGGAATTGGAGGTCTTATACCCGATGAGCTTTTCTACGGCAAAAGACTCAGCCCCGATCCTGGCAAGGATTTTGAACTGATAGAGAAAACCTTTGCCGATGGCCATCTGATAGCCTTTGAGTTAAAGAAGGCTGCTTAGGTTTTTTCTTGTTCTGGGCGTAAGCAAATAAAGATTATGACGCTACAGGAAGATTTCTCCCCAATTTTTGTTTCTTAATGAGAGGAGGTGATCCCTAAAAAATATCAAATCAGAACCTGGGTTTTAAATTACCGTTTATTTTCAATTAACAATATGGAGGATTTGCCTTAAATTTTTTTCTAATGGTTCATAAATTGAGCCTTTCAGAACAGGGAAGAATATTTTATCCTTGAAGTCTAAAATGTCTTGACATAGAACAGTAAATATGGAATACCAGACAATTAAGGAAAATGGAAAAGTAAAGTTTGTGGTACTGCCAGTCAACATTTTCCAGGCTATCCTTGACCGCCTGGAAGATGAATCCGATCTGCGCGACATTCGTGAAGTTAGGTCTGAACCGCTATATGATCAAAGCGAAGCGGAAAACTATATCTTTATGAATCCTGTCAAACGGGAGCGCCTTGAAAGGGGATGGACTCAGCAAAAACTTGCCAATCGAATCGGGGTAAAACAGGCTACCGTGGCAAAATGGGAACGAGAAGGCGCTGTTTATCGCAAAACAACCAGACAAAAGTTGGCTAAAGTCTTCGGAATAAGCGAGGCAAGTTTCTCTTAAAAAATGACAACCCATGAGCTCTTCCGGGGACCGGATTGCCTCATATTAAATGTTACCGAAATGGTGATTAAAAGGGATTGTTGACTCATAATTAGATGTTACCGAACATCGATTTCTAAAAGGAGGGATAATTATGAGTCCGCGGTCCAAACGAGAGTATCGTGAGGCGGTCCACCACAAAGCCAGGCACACTGCTACGAAAACAAATCCCTATCAATACCAGCCAATGGGATGAATCACATCCGGGGTTCCTCGAAGCCGATACCGTCGCTTACTGCGGCACCTCCATCGCCTACATTCGTCCTTGGGATACAAAAAACCCAAATGCTTTTGAAACTGATTTTACTTGACCAGATCATAGCCGAAAGGTACCGATCAACGACACGCTGACCGGGGTCTTAAAGGAAGCGCTGAGAAAAAGCAAAGGCTCGTCAGAGTATTTATTCACCAATTACAAGGGAGAGCCTTACAAGGATATTAAAAACGGGTTTTGGCAAGCGATAGAACAAGCCGGGCTGGTACGGCATGAAATGAGAAACGGCAAGATGAGAAAGGTGCGGTTTCGGTTCCATGATCTCCGGCATACTTTCGGCACCAGGCTTGGTATGAAAGGGGTTGACTTGAAAACGGTTATGGATATAATGGGTCACAAGACTTACAAAGTGGCCATGAGATACCAACATCCCGCACCCGAACATAAGCTGGATGCAGTCAAGTTTTTGGATGCAGTCCCATCAATTTTTACAACCGGGGCAAAAGCAGGGGTTGTTCGGTTGCCCGTAAGTATTTGATATTATTGCTATGGAGGGATGGCCGAGTGGCTGAAGGCGGCGGTCTTGAAAACCGTTTTCCGGAGACGGGACGTGGGTTCGAATCCTACTCCCTCCGTTTAATATTTTATAAAAAAAGGCGGGTAATTAAAGAAGAAAATTAGTTTATGGGAATTAGAAAATCAAGCGGAGAGATGGCCGAGCTGGCTGAAGGCGCTCGCCTGCTAAGCGAGTGTACGCCGAAAGGTGTACCGAGGGTTCGAATCCCTCTCTCTCCGCCATTTTTTGAGCTTAATTCTTGACAAGTTTATTTTTGAATCGGCCACATTTCTCTATCCTGCAAAACTTCCCTGAAAGCCTTGAGCGCTGAATTAACAACCGGCATCCCGGCATAGGTTGCCACTTGAAATATCACCTCAGTAATTTCTTCCGGCGAACATCCTACGTTCAATCCAGCATGGATATGCAACTTGAGTTCATCACTGCGTTCAAGAGCGGTAAGAACAGCAATGGCACTCAATTGTCGAATTGGGTGGGAGATTTTTTCCCGGGAGTATAGCTGCCCGGTGATAAAGAGCGAGAAGTCACGGGCTAAATCCTTGTCAAAAGATCGCCACAAGCTATAAGGCCGTTCTCCTTTGCAGCCTTTAAAATAGAGTTCTGCTGTCTTTTTTGTTTTTTCCTCCAACTTTTTTTCCATGAATAGTTCCTTTTTGTTTTTTATTCCTGGTTTATCAGCTATTGGGGATGGTTGAAAACTTTGAATTGTGAGGTTAATTATAGGGTTGATGAAAAGAAGATGTCAAGTAAAAGCAGGAGAAGATAATGGGTTTGGTATAAACTGAAAAATTCAGAGAGCGGATAGAAGCTTTTTTGCACCAAATCTAATAATCTTGACAATGTATATATTATTATGGTAATTAAATCTATTTTGTTAACCTATAGTTTTTTAGCGATGTTGTTAAATATATTTTTACGAAGGAGGTAAAAAACAAATGCGACCATATTTTGAAAAAATGACTGAATTCGGGAAGCCGTTAAGCGATGCCCAGAAGAAAAAAATGGAAGGGAGCATTAAGCAGATCAGAGAGGTAGAGGATGTTATCGCCGGAGAGGTGGAAAGAGTTAAGAATGCCGGTATTCCTGCTGAGAAGGTAAACAAGCGAGGATCTTGGACTGTTTATCAACGGATTGAATATCTGGTGGATCCGGGAACATGGTGTCCTTTACATACTTTGTTTGACCCTATGGAGGAAGAATCCGGGACAACCGGTGTTGTTGATGGATTAGGGAGGATCGATGGGAAATGGGCTGTTATTATAGGGTTTGATAATAAGGTCATGGCAGGGGCCTGGATTGCAGGACAGGCGGAAAATATTCTGCGGGTTACTGATCTGGCGAAACGCCTTCATGTTCCTCTGGTATGGCTGGTAAACTGCAGTGGTGTAAAGCTTCCGGAACAGGAGAAGGTATACGCCAACCGAAGAGGAAGCGGAACGTGTTTCTTTAGGCACGCAGAGCTGGAAAAATTAGGTATCCCGGTTTTGGCGGGAATTTGGGGAACCAATCCAGCCGGCGGTGGATATCAGGCAATCAGCCCAACCCTTCTTTTAGCTCACAAAGATTGTAACATGGCTGTTGGTGGTGGTGGTATTGTAGGCGGAATGAGCCCGAAAGGATTTTTTGATGAAGAAGCGGCGGATCAGCTTATTGACGCTACCAGAAAATTTAAAGCGGTAGCTCCCGGCCGGGTGGAAATTCATCACGATTCAACCGGGTTCTTCCGAGAAGTATACGAGACCGAAGAGGGAGTATTAGATGCCATTAAAGGGTATATGAAGGGCATGCCTTCCTATGACCCCAAATTTTTCCGAGTAGCCGAACCAAAAGACCCAAAATTTTCCCAGGATGATATCGATTATTTGCTACCCTTTAATCAAAAAATGGCTTACAATTTTGATGAAATCTTAGCTCGACTGACCGATAATAGCGAGCACCTGGAGTTCAGACCTGATTATGGCCCGGAAGTATACACCGGACTGGCAAAAATCGACGGTTTTGCAGTTGGAGTTATTGGCAACCGCTCGGGTTTTCTGCCTAAAGGGTATCCTGAATATGCTCCTTACCCGGGGATTGGTGGAAAGCTTTACCGCCAGGGTCTTATTAAGATGAATGAGTTTGTTACCCTCTGTGGCAGGGACAGGGTGCCGATTATCTGGTTTCAGGACACCTCCGGGATTGATGTAGGTGATATTGCTGAAAAAGCCGAGTTGTTAGGATTGGGCCAGTCGCTCATCTACTCGATTGAGCAGACCGATGTTCCCCAGATGCTGGTTGTTTTAAGAAAGGGAACCGCTGCTGCCCATTATATCATGGGTGGACCTACAGCGAACAACACCAACGCTTTTACTTTAGGCACGCCTTTAACAGAAATTTATGTAATGCACGGAGAAACAGCCGCGGCAGCTTCTTTTTCAAGAAGGCTGGTGAAAGAAAAGGACGCGGATCGGCCTTTAGGTCCCACCATTGACAAGATGAATGCTCTGGCAAAAGATTATTTTGACAAGTCAAGGCCCGATTATTGCGCAAAGACGGGATTTGTGGATGAAGTGGTTCGGCTTTCTGATATTAGAAAGTATATGGTCGCTTTTACTGATGCCGCTTATCAGAATCCAACGTCGATTTGTCCGCATCATCACATGATGATTCCGAGGATCGCCAAGGGCTAAATAGAAAGCTTAAACTTTGATGTGAAAAAGTTTCGCCGGGAAACGGTTATATTCTGTTTCTCGGCGAATTTTTTGTGCATCTAAAATGAGCGGATTTTGGGATCAGGTTAGTAAAAAATCATTAAACTGATTCAACTCGAGTGACCTGCGGAATTTCTTTCTTAAGCACCCGCTCGATTCCTTGCTTTAATGTGATCTGCGCCATGGGACACCCGGCGCAGGCGCCCTTAAGCCTCAATTTAACCACTCCCTGATCATCTACGTCCACCAATTCTGCATCTCCTCCATCAGCGCTGATGGAGGAGATGCAGAATTGGTGGACGTAGATGATCAGGGAGTGGTTAAATTGAGGCTTAAGGGCGCCTGCGCCGGGTGTCCCATGGCGCAGATCACATTAAAGCAAGGAATCGAGCGGGTGCTTAAGAAAGAAATTCCGCAGGTCACTCGAGTTGAATCAGTTTAATGATTTTTTACTAACCTGATCCCAAAATCCGCTCATTTTAGATGCACAAAAAATTCGCCGAGAAACAGAATATAACCGTTTCCCGGCGAAACTTTTTCACATCAAAGTTTAAGCTTTCTATTTAGCCCTTGGCGATCCTCGGAATCATCATGTGATGATGCGGACAAATCGACGTTGGATTCTGATAAGCGGCATCAGTAAAAGCGACCATATACTTTCTAATATCAGAAAGCCGAACCACTTCATCCACAAATCCCGTCTTTGCGCAATAATCGGGCCTTGACTTGTCAAAATAATCTTTTGCCAGAGCATTCATCTTGTCAATGGTGGGACCTAAAGGCCGATCCGCGTCCTTTTCTTTCACCAGCCTTCTTGAAAAAGAAGCTGCCGCGGCTGTTTCTCCGTGCATTACATAAATTTCTGTTAAAGGCGTGCCTAAAGTAAAAGCGTTGGTGTTGTTCGCTGTAGGTCCACCCATGATATAATGGGCAGCAGCGGTTCCCTTTCTTAAAACAACCAGCATCTGGGGAACATCGGTCTGCTCAATCGAGTAGATGAGCGACTGGCCCAATCCTAACAACTCGGCTTTTTCAGCAATATCACCTACATCAATCCCGGAGGTGTCCTGAAACCAGATAATCGGCACCCTGTCCCTGCCACAGAGGGTAACAAACTCATTCATCTTAATAAGACCCTGGCGGTAAAGCTTTCCACCAATCCCCGGGTAAGGAGCATATTCAGGATACCCTTTAGGCAGAAAACCCGAGCGGTTGCCAATAACTCCAACTGCAAAACCGTCGATTTTTGCCAGTCCGGTGTATACTTCCGGGCCATAATCAGGTCTGAACTCCAGGTGCTCGCTATTATCGGTCAGTCGAGCTAAGATTTCATCAAAATTGTAAGCCATTTTTTGATTAAAGGGTAGCAAATAATCGATATCATCCTGGGAAAATTTTGGGTCTTTTGGTTCGGCTACTCGGAAAAATTTGGGGTCATAGGAAGGCATGCCCTTCATATACCCTTTAATGGCATCTAATACTCCCTCTTCGGTCTCGTATACTTCTCGGAAGAACCCGGTTGAATCGTGATGAATTTCCACCCGGCCGGGAGCTACCGCTTTAAATTTTCTGGTAGCGTCAATAAGCTGATCCGCCGCTTCTTCATCAAAAAATCCTTTCGGGCTCATTCCGCCTACAATACCACCACCACCAACAGCCATGTTACAATCTTTGTGAGCTAAAAGAAGGGTTGGGCTGATTGCCTGATATCCACCGCCGGCTGGATTGGTTCCCCAAATTCCCGCCAAAACCGGGATACCTAATTTTTCCAGCTCTGCGTGCCTAAAGAAACACGTTCCGCTTCCTCTTCGGTTGGCGTATACCTTCTCCTGTTCCGGAAGCTTTACACCACTGCAGTTTACCAGCCATACCAGAGGAACATGAAGGCGTTTCGCCAGATCAGTAACCCGCAGAATATTTTCCGCCTGTCCTGCAATCCAGGCCCCTGCCATGACCTTATTATCAAACCCTATAATAACAGCCCATTTCCCATCGATCCTCCCTAATCCATCAACAACACCGGTTGTCCCGGATTCTTCCTCCATAGGGTCAAACAAAGTATGTAAAGGACACCATGTTCCCGGATCCACCAGATATTCAATCCGTTGATAAACAGTCCAAGATCCTCGCTTGTTTACCTTCTCAGCAGGAATACCGGCATTCTTAACTCTTTCCACCTCTCCGGCGATAACATCCTCTACCTCTCTGATCTGCTTAATGCTCCCTTCCATTTTTTTCTTCTGGGCATCGCTTAACGGCTTCCCGAATTCAGTCATTTTTTCAAAATATGGTCGCATTTGTTTTTTACCTCCTTCGTAAAAATATATTTAACAACATCGCTAAAAAACTATAGGTTAACAAAATAGATTTAATTACCATAATAATATATACATTGTCAAGATTATTAGATTTGGTGCAAAAAAGCTTCTATCCGCTCTCTGAATTTTTCAGTTTATACCAAACCCATTATCTTCTCCTGCTTTTACTTGACATCTTCTTTTCATCAACCCTATAATTAACCTCACAATTCAAAGTTTTCAACCATCCCCAATAGCTGATAAACCAGGAATAAAAAACAAAAAGGAACTATTCATGGAAAAAAAGTTGGAGGAAAAAACAAAAAAGACAGCAGAACTCTATTTTAAAGGCTGCAAAGGAGAACGGCCTTATAGCTTGTGGCGATCTTTTGACAAGGATTTAGCCCGTGACTTCTCGCTCTTTATCACCGGGCAGCTATACTCCCGGGAAAAAATCTCCCACCCAATTCGACAATTGAGTGCCATTGCTGTTCTTACCGCTCTTGAACGCAGTGATGAACTCAAGTTGCATATCCATGCTGGATTGAACGTAGGATGTTCGCCGGAAGAAATTACTGAGGTGATATTTCAAGTGGCAACCTATGCCGGGATGCCGGTTGTTAATTCAGCGCTCAAGGCTTTCAGGGAAGTTTTGCAGGATAGAGAAATGTGGCCGATTCAAAAATAAACTTGTCAAGAATTAAGCTCAAAAAATGGCGGAGAGAGAGGGATTCGAACCCTCGGTACACCTTTCGGCGTACACTCGCTTAGCAGGCGAGCGCCTTCAGCCAGCTCGGCCATCTCTCCGCTTGATTTTCTAATTCCCATAAACTAATTTTCTTCTTTAATTACCCGCCTTTTTTTATAAAATATTAAACGGAGGGAGTAGGATTCGAACCCACGTCCCGTCTCCGGAAAACGGTTTTCAAGACCGCCGCCTTCAGCCACTCGGCCATCCCTCCATAGCAATAATATCAAATACTTACGGGCAACCGAACAACCCCTGCTTTTGCCCCGGTTGTAAAAATTGATGGGACTGCATCCAAAAACTTGACTGCATCCAGCTTATGTTCGGGTGCGGGATGTTGGTATCTCATGGCCACTTTGTAAGTCTTGTGACCCATTATATCCATAACCGTTTTCAAGTCAACCCCTTTCATACCAAGCCTGGTGCCGAAAGTATGCCGGAGATCATGGAACCGAAACCGCACCTTTCTCATCTTGCCGTTTCTCATTTCATGCCGTACCAGCCCGGCTTGTTCTATCGCTTGCCAAAACCCGTTTTTAATATCCTTGTAAGGCTCTCCCTTGTAATTGGTGAATAAATACTCTGACGAGCCTTTGCTTTTTCTCAGCGCTTCCTTTAAGACCCCGGTCAGCGTGTCGTTGATCGGTACCTTTCGGCTATGATCTGGTCAAGTAAAATCAGTTTCAAAAGCATTTGGGTTTTTTGTATCCCAAGGACGAATGTAGGCGATGGAGGTGCCGCAGTAAGCGACGGTATCGGCTTCGAGGAACCCCGGATGTGATTCATCCCATTGGCTGGTATTGATAGGGATTTGTTTTCGTAGCAGTGTGCCTGGCTTTGTGGTGGACCGCCTCACGATACTCTCGTTTGGACCGCGGACTCATAATTATCCCTCCTTTTAGAAATCGATGTTCGGTAACATCTAATTATGAGTCAACAATCCCTTTTAATCACCATTTCGGTAACATTTAATATGAGGCAATCCGGTCCCCGGAAGAGCTCATGGGTTGTCATTTTTTAAGAGAAACTTGCCTCGCTTATTCCGAAGACTTTAGCCAACTTTTGTCTGGTTGTTTTGCGATAAACAGCGCCTTCTCGTTCCCATTTTGCCACGGTAGCCTGTTTTACCCCGATTCGATTGGCAAGTTTTTGCTGAGTCCATCCCCTTTCAAGGCGCTCCCGTTTGACAGGATTCATAAAGATATAGTTTTCCGCTTCGCTTTGATCATATAGCGGTTCAGACCTAACTTCACGAATGTCGCGCAGATCGGATTCATCTTCCAGGCGGTCAAGGATAGCCTGGAAAATGTTGACTGGCAGTACCACAAACTTTACTTTTCCATTTTCCTTAATTGTCTGGTATTCCATATTTACTGTTCTATGTCAAGACATTTTAGACTTCAAGGATAAAATATTCTTCCCTGTTCTGAAAGGCTCAATTTATGAACCATTAGAAAAAAATTTAAGGCAAATCCTCCATATTGTTAATTGAAAATAAACGGTAATTTAAAACCCAGGTTCTGATTTGATATTTTTTAGGGATCACCTCCTCTCATTAAGAAACAAAAATTGGGGAGAAATCTTCCTGTAGCGTCATAATCTTTATTTGCTTACGCCCAGAACAAGAAAAAACCTAAGCAGCCTTCTTTAACTCAAAGGCTATCAGATGGCCATCGGCAAAGGTTTTCTCTATCAGTTCAAAATCCTTGCCAGGATCGGGGCTGAGTCTTTTGCCGTAGAAAAGCTCATCGGGTATAAGACCTCCAATTCCCTGATGAGGTCGATAACGATTGTAATAGATCAGGTATTCCAAAAGATAATCAGTAAGGGCATCTTCTTGCTGAAGATCTTCCAAAAGGTAAAGCAACTCCCTTTTTAGGGAACCAAAGAATCGCTCCATGATTCCATTTTGCCAGGGAGAACCCAAATCGGTTCGTTTATGTTCGATTCCCTGAGATTTGAGAAAACGACCAAATTCAGTATCGGTTGTCAGATCTCTGCCGATAAACTGGGAACCATTATCACTCAAAATAAAAGTGGGTATTCCATAACGGGCAATCGCCTCTTTAACAAGTTTAATGGCTGCTTCAGAAGTTTGGTTTAGAGCAAGTTTTAAACCCAGGCACTTCCGGGAATAAAGATCGGTAAGTCCAAATATATAGAAAGGGCCAAAGCAGGTAATATCTATCGCCCAGAGTTCGTTGGCCTTTTCTGCTATAATCTTTCCGTATTTCTTAGGCTCTTTGGTAATGCCGCTGATTCTTTCGTGACGGATAAGAATCTTTTTTATGGTGCGGGGAGTCCTTTTAAAATACTTTCCCAGAAGGGTCAATTGTTGAGAAATACTTTTATATCCCTTTTTTATCCGGCAACCCTTTTTGTTGGAGGCATCATAAATTTTAAGCGCTATCTTCTCTATCAGTAAAGGCGTTCTGTGGGGGCTATATTTTGGGGCAGTTGGTTTATTTACCAGACCCGAAAGACCATTTTCTTGATACTGTTTCTGCCAAAAAAAGAGAGTGCTGCGACCAATGCCGTAATAGAGAAGCAAGGTTCCAAGTAAAACTTCTTTGCCTTTAATGACCATATTATTGTATCTCTTTAATATTTCAAGCTTTTCTGCGGGAAGGCAGCGTTTTTTTTTACCACTTTCTTCCCGCATCCTTAAGGCCGATTTTAAGATTTCATTCTCGGCCTTAAGGGTTTTGCATTTTTTCTTTAATACCTGGTTCTCTCTTGCGAGTTTTAAAGTTTCAAACTTTTCCTTGAGATAGCGGACCATAGGATATCACCTCCAGGGAATACCCTACAATAAATCAAGGAGGTTATCAAACTGGAAAAGATGCTACCTTATCGTTGTTGAGAAAAAGATTTAGATTCTTTCGGTCCCATACCAGCCGGATCTCTTTTTCCAGAAATTTACCCGCTAAGTAGATAGGGGGAATTTCTCCCGGCTCTTTAAATATGCCCTTTAACTGGGAGGCAATCCCAAAATAACGATCAGCCGGGGTGAGCCCCTCGCAACCACTATGGGGCCGTTCATAGTTATATTGCTCGTTGAACCTTAATATCTCTTTTTTAGCCTCAGATGGAGATTCAAAGAATCTAAGGCTGATTAGTTCTCTTCTCAGGGTCTTGTGATAAGCCTCCAGTTTTCCTAAAGTCTGAGGATGAAACGGGGCTGAGGTAATATGCTT
>JAGHDE010000037.1 GCA_021160085.1 Pseudomonadota bacterium
AAAAAGACATAGCAGAAAGCGAAAGAATGTTAAAGGCGCTGATAAAGTCTTTAGAAAACAAACCCTTGAACCCTTGATTCCTGGAATCCTTGAACCCTCTTCTCCAACAAAATTGGAGAAGAACCAATCATAATAAGTTGAGGGGATCTACATCCAGGCGCAGGGTTACCCCGGAAATATTGATTTGCGGTTTAATATCGTCCATAATTTTTTCAGTAAACAGATGCAACACTTTGTGGTCGCAGCCCTTAATGAGCATTTGCCAGCGATATTTCCCCTTTAGCTTTTCCCAGGGGGCTGGAGCCGGCCCAAGGATTTCAATGGTATTTTTAAAGACTGCTTCGTTTTGCTGGAGTTCTGCGCTTAACCTGCCGAGCGTGGCAGCATATTGACGGGTTTGAAACTGGTTGTTTCCAGTGATGAGAAAATTGGTTAAACGAGAGAAGGGGGGGTAAGTTAGTTCTTTCCGGTGGGAGATTTCCTGTTTATAAAAAGAAAGAAAATTTTGGGTTATCGCCATTTTTATACTGGGGTGGTTAGGGTTATAGGTCT
Organism: Pseudomonadota bacterium; assembly: GCA_021160085.1. Lineage (GTDB taxonomy): Bacteria > Desulfobacterota > WTBG01 > JAGOGO01 > JAGOGO01 > JAGHDE01. Next base: position 553 of record JAGHDE010000037.1, read on the forward strand.
GAATTAGTACTTCTCCGGGAATTTCCCCGCGTCCAGAGCGGCCGGCAACCTGAGTCAACATTTGGAATGTTCTCTCCCCAGCCCGGAAATCAGGGAAGTTTAAAGAGATATCTGCCGCGATGATTCCCACCAGAGTAACCCGGGGAAGGTCATGTCCAATAGCCATCATCTGGGTTCCGATCAAAAGTTCGGTTTCTCCCCGTCGGAACTGCCCCAGAATTTTTTGAAGAGAGTTTTTTTTGCTGACTGTGTCCCTGTCGAGTCTTCCTACTTTCAAATCGGGAAAGAGCTTTTTTATCTCTGACTCCAGTTTTTCGGTGCCAAATCCAATAATTTCTACTTTATGGCGTTTACAGACAGGGCAAATATCCGGCGCTGGCGTGGAGTAATTACAATAGTGACAGAGCAACCCCCCCTTGTTCTGGTGATAGACAAGAGAGACATTACAGTTAGGACAGCGGAAGGTATATCCGCATTTCCGGCAGAGGACAAAGGGGGCGAATCCCCGGCGATTAAGAAACAGCAAGGTTTGTTCTCGCCGCTCCCATTTTTCTCTTATGGCATTTTTCAGTCGCAAGGATAGAATTGTGTTTGCTTTCTCGTTACGCATATCCAGAACTTCTACTCGGGGAAGAGACCGGTTATTAACCCTTTGGGAGAGGTGAAGGTGGTTAAATTTCCCAATCAGGGCATTATAATAAGTTTCCATCATGGGAGTGGCTGATCCCAGGATAACAACAGCATTGTTCATTTTCCCCTTCACCAAAGCGAGATCGCGGGCATTATAGCAGATTTTTTTATCCTGCTTATAGGCACTGTCATGTTCTTCATCCACTATGATAATTCCCAGAGAAGGGAGCGGGGCAAAGATTGCTGAACGAGCTCCGATCACTATTTGAACCCCGCCGGTTCTTATCCTTCTCCATTCGTCAAAACGCTCTCCTTTCGAAAGCCCGCTATGAATTTGGGCTATTCTATTGTTAAACCGCTTCTGAAAGCTTGCGATAAATTGAGGAGTAAGAGATATTTCCGGAACCAGCACGATTGCCCCCCGTCCTGTTTTCAGGGTCGCTTCAACCGCCTCAAGATAGACTTCGGTCTTGCCGCTTCCGGTTACTCCATGAAGCAGAAAGGGGGTGTACTCCCCTTTCTTTATTTTGGGAACAATTTTTTTTAATACCTCAGCTTGTTCGCGGGTAAGTTGAGGAGGTGAAGGAAGAGCAAAATTTTTATCAATCAGGGGATCTCGGTAGATTTCCCGAAAAAATACGATGATCAACCCCTTCTTTTCCAGGGCGTTCAGGGAGTATCCTCCCCTGCCCCAGCGAGAGGTTATTTGCTTTTGGGTTGTCTTTCCCTCATGAAGAAGCCACTTCAGCATACTGAACTGCCGGGGGGCTTTCTTAATCATTCGTTTCCACTCCGAAAGAGAAAGATTAGACAATTCTTTCTCATTAACCTGGAACACTTTTTCTTTCAGCGGATTTACGGTTTGGGAGCTTTGCCGCTGGGTGATTGTAATATACTCTTTCCGCAATAGCGATGAGGTTAAAGAAGAGATTTTTTTAGGTTTAAAAATTACTGCCAAGCTCTGGAATCTAACCGCTCTTTTTTTTGCTAAGGTTAAGAGCACCATTCTTTCCCGGGGGGAGAGATTTTTATCAGTTAATGATTTTTGGCCATTGGAAGTTATTGCAACAGATCTGTCGGTTTTTGCATTGATTCCCGGAGGGAGGGCGTTTTTGATTACTTCTCCCAGTGAGCAACAGTAATAGGATGCGGCCCATTTGAAAAAATTCAGGTCGGAAAGGCTGAACGAAGGGAAGGGATCAAGAACTTCTTCGATGGGTTTAATATTTTTGATGTCGGAGGATGATTTTAAGGCCACTACATAAGCAGTAACCCTTCTTTTCCCCAAAGGGACCAATAGCCGGCTTCCCACTTCTATATTTTTTCGCAAGGGAGATGGAATTTGGTAATGCAGATTCCTTTTTACCGGAACTGTAAGTGCTGCTTCGGCAATGAGCGGTTCGTTTTTTTGCATGGCAAAAAGGTGAAAACTTTGCAAAACAGGATTTTTTCAATGTTCAATACATTGATTGCTTTCAAAACCTTGTCCCGACGTTTTGCAAAGATATCTAAATAAGGATCATCTCCCGATTAGTTGATGCAACCTGTCTGCGTGTGGACACGCACAAGCAGGAGGGTTCGAGGATTCAAGGGGTCAGGGATTCGAGTGAAATGAAATGCTAAAAAATTACAAAGAGTTGAAAGTCTGGCAAAAGTCATACAAACTCTGTTTAGAGATATATAGAATAACAGCAAAATTCCCAAAGGAAGAAAAAGACGGTCTAACTTCCCAGACAAGAAGATCTGTTGTGTCTATTCTTTCTAACATAGCAGAAAGCGAAAGAATGTTAAAGGCACTGATAAAGTCTTTAGAAAACAAACCCTTAAACCCTTGATTCATAAAATCCTTGAACCCTCTTCTCCAACTAATTGGAGAAGAACCC
>JAGHDE010000202.1 GCA_021160085.1 Pseudomonadota bacterium
ATCCGGATTTTCCGCAGACTCCTTTGTATCATAGAAGAGAAGAGAAAGCTCAAGAACTCCTGGAAAAAGCAAAAAGCACTTTAAAGAGTTATAATATTGAATGCAACACAAGGTTGGCAGTCGGTCCTGTATCGGAAGAAATAGTTCGAGTCGCTGAGGAAGAAAATTTCGATGTTATTTTTATGGGGAGCCGGGGCAAAGGAGGCTTGAAGCGGATGCTTTTAGGCAGTGTGGCTGATCGGGTAATCAGACACGCTCACTGTTCAGTAACAGTTATTCGTTAGATTGCAATGACCTAATTTCCCTTCACCAGAGCTGATCCTGAAAAATGTCCAACCCTTTAGTCCTCTCAATTTCGGTTAGGAAATCAACCTTGATGGTGTAAAAAGTCCAACTTCTGCATTTTGCCGCATCCTTCCCCCGTTTCCACGGGGGCAGGCTATGCGGGTGTTCTGTTGTTTTGCAAATGCTTCTTACTTTTTAGGGACCTTTTCCCAGTCCGCGAGAAATCGTTTTATCCCACTATCGGTAAGGGGGTGTTTTGCCAGCTGATCCAGAACCTTGAAAGGAATGGTGGCAATATCCGCTCCCAGAAGTGCGGCCTCAAGCACATGCACCGGGTGTCGTATGCTGGCCACGATGATCTCGGTATCAAAGGCATAATTATCAAAGATAGTGACAATCTCTTCAACAATATCCATCCCAACATGGGAAATGTCATCCAGCCGGCCGATAAAAGGGCTTACAAAAGAAGCCCCTGCTTTTGCGGCAAGCAAAGCCTGGATTGCAGAAAATATGAGGGTAACATTAACCCGGATTCCTTCCTGAGAAAGGGCGCGGGTGGCCTTGAGCCCATCAGGAGTAAGGGGAATTTTTACTGCGATGTTTTCATGAATCTTTGCTAATTCCTTAGCCTCTTTGATTATATCGGGAGATTTAGTGCTGACAACCTCAGCACTTATAGGGCCATTGACAACTGAGCAGATTTCATTGAGAACGGTATACAAGTCCTTGCCAGTTTTGGAAATCAGGCTGGGATTGGTAGTAACACCGTCAATCAACCCATATTCAACAGCAGTCTTAATTTCTTTAATATCTGCGGTGTCGATAAAAAATTTCATGTTGTTGCTCCTTTGTTGGTTAAAATATTATTTCCTTATAAAGGTAATTTATTTTTCCGGGGGATCATTTTTCTTAAGGTATTGGTTACAGCATTCCTCGCTGCAAAAATAGATAACCTTGTTTTCTGCCCGGAGGGAATAGGCTTCTTTTTTAGCTACATAAACTCCACAATGAGGATCCTGAACCATCTCATCCACAGCCATTTTTTTTCTTTCAGGGGTAAATTGGGAACGACGATCAGAAGCAGGAGCAAAAATGGAGCGAAGAATTCGTATCAAGAAAAAGACGATAAGTCCAAATATAATTAATCGTATAATCATTTTAATTTAATCCGTAACTTTCAGAACTTTTTTCTGGTCTGAAACGTCTTTTAAAAGATGCACAATAGCTTTTTTCAGAACCGGATGAATGAACTGAGGGGAGATTTCCGCCATCGGAATCAGAACAAAATTACGTTGGTGTATATGTGGATGAGGTATTTTCAGTTCTGATGTTTCAACCATTAGATTGTTATAAAACAGGATATCAATATCAATAGGGCGGGGTCCCCAGGAGACGTTGGGTCTTCGTCCCAATCTGAATTCGATCTCCTTGCATCTTTTGAGAATTTCATAAGGGTCTAAGCATGTCTTGACCTGAATGACACCATTTATGAACCAATCTTGATTGTCTTTTCCCCAGGGTTGGGTCATGTACCACGAAGACCGGCTGACAAGCTGATGACTATCAATTTTAAGAATTTCTTCAATTGCCTGTTCGCAATTTTTAATCTTGTTTCCCTGGTTTGATCCTAATCCTATGAAAAGAGGGTGTTCCATATTATAACGATAATGATGCCAAACGATTTGCTGCTTCCTTGATACGTTCGGTAGACGCGGTTAATGACATGCGAATGAAGCCTTCTCCGGAAGGGCCAAAACCATTTCCGGGGGTGGTAAGAATGCCCGTTTGATTCAGAAGATGAGTTGCAAATTCCATCGAAGTATAGCCATCAGGAACCGGCAGCCAAACATAAAAAGTTGCCGCTGGAGGCTCAACCTCCAAACCAGTTTTTTTAAGGCCGGACATAATAAGGTCTTTTCGTTCCTGGTATATTTCCCGTAGTTTTTTGGTTTCCGACAAATCTTTTTGCAAGGCGGTTATTCCTGCCTCTTGTATTGCCTTAAAACAACCAGAATCAATGTTTGTCTTTATTTGTCCTAACGCGGCGATGATCTCCGAATTTCCCACCGCAAACCCTATCCTCCATCCAGCCATGTTGAATGTTTTGGATAATGAATGAAATTCAATACCCACTTCCTTTGCCCCCTCAACTTCCAAAAAACTCAAGGGTTTTTTTTCATTAAAATAGATTTCGGTGTACGCTGCATCATGGCAGATAATGATGTTATGATTACGGCAAAACGCTATTGCTTGCTCAAAGAATTCTTTTCCTGCTGTTGCCGAGGTTGGATTATTGGGGTAATTGAGAAAAAGAAGCTTGGATTTGTTGCGAATTGCCTGGGGAACCTTATCTAAGTCGGGAAGATAGTGATTTTCTTTTAAAAGGGGCAGAAAATGGGGTATCCCTCCGGCAAAAAGGATGGATGTTTTATAAACCGGGTATCCAGGGTCGGGAACCAGGCCATAATCACCGTTATCAATGAAAGCCAGCGGCAGATGGGCGATGCCCTCTTTGGAACCTATCAGGATGATGACCTCAGTTTCCGGGTCGAGTTTTACTTTAAAACGATTCTGGTACCACTTTGCCACTGCCTGTCGCATTTCAGGCATGCCAATGTAAGAAGGGTAGGCATGATTTTTCGGATCTTCGATAGATTTCTTCATTTGAGAAATGATGTCGGACGGGGTGGGAAGATCTGGATCGCCAATGGTAAGGTCGATGACGTCAACTCCCCTGGCAATTTGCTCGGCTTTTATCTTATCAATTTCAGCAAACAGATAAGGGGGAACTTCTTTGATGCGCCTGGATTTTTCTATTCTGAACATAATTTTTTACCACCTGATTAATTAAAAGACGAGCTGTTGCTCTAAGTGATTTGGGCAACAGCCTGAAAAATTATTAATTATAAGGAAATTATTTCAAAGTCAAGAAACAATTGTTAAAAAAAATTGGTTATGGTGTTTTTTAGTGTTCAGGAATCAGAAGTCGGGAGTCAGAATTTAGAATAAATCCCGGCATCGAATATCGAAATCACAGTATTCAGTGGCTGGAATTTAGGAATCAGTTTCAAGCCTGCCCTGGCGCGTA
>JAGHDE010000233.1 GCA_021160085.1 Pseudomonadota bacterium
AGCGCGCTCTCTTTCGATTATCGCGGTTAATTCTTTCCGGCTTTCAGGAAAATCGCTATCTCTCTTTCCCCTCCCCTGCTCACATGTCACTGCATCGAAAAGTCCGCGAATATCCGATTCCGTCAGTTCATTTCCAAGGCTTAGAGATAAGTAAGAAATCAATCCGGCAAAGCTGTATTTCACCTTTGGAAGCGCATTCGTCATGGGATTGCTCTTTTTTTCCGGGGCCGCAATATGAAAATGTCTGCTAACCTGCGGATCCTCAAGAACCAATTGATCTATCTGTAAAAGTTTCCCCAGGGAATCTTTCTCCTCGGTCCGGGCACGTCTGAAAAGCCGACTCGCTGACTCTCGGTAGAAGAACCAGCAAGGAATCTAGATCCTGATGAAAAAAACCATTTCGGGTTTTTTAAATACGATTTTCAGAACTTTTTCTAACTCTTCATCAACAATTCCACTGATATCACCAACATCAGCCAAATGGAGATTATAACTTTCCTTCACGTCCTTTTGACCTGCTTTGATAATTTCTCTCTGCTCAGCAGGATCAAGTTTCTCCATCTCCTTTCCCAGCTTTTTCAGCTCAATCATTCTCATGCACCTCAAAATGCCCAGGAGGAATTCCTCGAATTCGGTTGAAGTCTCTTCAATCTTTCCGATCTTTTTTAAGGTTTCAACCAAGGATCGTTGGATACGTTTATGATCCTTATAGAGACTAAGCCAATCCTTTGTTGTGGAAGGAACAGTTGCCGGATCATCAATCCGCTCTCCCGCCTTGACTGAGATAAGAAACTCAAAAAAGGATTCCGCCCCGATCGCGATCTGCTGGGCAATGATGACCAGAATCTGAGGCTTGTCTTTCGCCCACTCATCTAAGTAACGCATATATCCTGCTCCTATCTGCGGTAATTTTATAAAATATCATTTTTCAAGTCTTCGCACAATGGTATACGGCTCAAATTTTTCGGAAAGAAGCAAATATTCCCCATGGTTTGCAAGCACACCAGTCGTACCGTCTTTTTTAAGCAATGGTTTCGGAAGCACGGTTCTTTCAATATTTCCTGATGGGTTCAGCGTTTCAACCACCTCACCATTATGAACCGTATTCCTTACCTCCATTACGGAACAGCAATCAATTTTCTCTTCGGTAATGTTTCCCAGAAAAACAGCCGTAGCCTTAGAACGGTTGCCATCTATGGCATAATCTTCAGGTCCTGTTCCCCCTTTCATAAATCCATACGTGTATCCCCGGTTATGAACCCGATTCAACAGCTCAATTCCCTTCTCCTCCGAAACATCCACCCCATCCAATACCTTTCGGTAAAGGGAGATAACCGAAGCAAGATAATGTATTGATTTCATCCTTCCTTCTATCTTAAAAGAAGCAATCCCCATTTTATTTAAGGATGTTACATAGGGGAAAAGAGCAATCTCCCGGGAGTTGAAAAAGTAAAGGCCCCGGTCATCCTCCGCAACCGGCAGATATTCCCCCGGCCGTTCTTCTTCAACCAGAAAATATTTCCAGCGGCAGGGATGGGTGCATTCCCCTCGGTTTGCTCTCCTTCCAGTAAGATAGTCGCTGATGGCACATCGACCTGAATACGAGAAACATACCGCTCCATGGATGAACACTTCGGTTTCAATTGCCTTTCCTTTGAGGCATTCCTGGATCTCCTGGATCTGGTCAAAAGAAAGTTCGCGGGCCAGGTTTACCCTTTTTGCCCCAAGATCTTCATAGGCGGCAACTGCCTGATAACTTATTGTATTAGCCTGGGTGCTTATATGTATCGTGGTTTTGATGCCTTCTTTTTTAAGTTCCCATAAAACGCCTAAATCAGATACAATAAATGCATCAACCCCTATTTCTTCAAGAGCATGTGCGGTTTTTACAAGTTCGCAATATTCATTAGAAAAAGGGTAGATGTTCAGTGCCACATATCCCTTTTTCTCCCGCTCGTGGAGATAGCTTATCCCCTTATCAACATCATCTATGGAAAAGTTGCCGGCGAAGCTTCTTAGAGAAAATTCCTTGGTGCCAAAATAAACAGCATCTGCCCCATACTGAACCGCCCATTTAAGTTTCTCCAGTGTGCCGGCAGGAGCAAGCAGTTCGGTCATAATCACCTCTCAATTAATCTTTTAAAAAATTAATCCTTATAATAACTGGTTTTTTCGGTATTGTCCCTAAAAAAACTTGATATTGAATTGCTGGTGCCGGATACTGGGGCTGAAAAGGGATTTGGGTGGACAACATTTCGTAACGGGTTGATAATGAAATTTAAGGCAGTGCTTTTTGATTTTGACGGGACACTGACCAAACCAGGCGGTCTCGATTTTTCCGTTATAAAGGAGACGATCGGTTGTCCTGCGGACCAACCAGTCTTGGAATTTATAGAAGATTTGCCGGATCCTGACCAGCGGGAAAAAGCCCGGTCTATCCTGGAACAATTTGAAATCAGCGCCGCTATGAACTCGGAGCCAAACCCCGGAGCAGAGGAGTTGATTCTCTATCTACGTTCGAACAACCTCCGGATTGGAATAATCAGTCGCAACAGCCTCCAGTCCATACATCAGACCCTGAAAAATTTTAAGAATATTAGCCCCGCTGACTTCGACCTGATCATCTCAAGGGATGAACCGGTCAAACCCAAGCCCAGTGGAGACGGAGTACTGCTGGCGGCAAAAAAAATGAGGGTGGATGTATCCTCTTTGCTTATGGTAGGAGATTACGTGTTTGATGTCCAGTCAGGGAAAAGTGCGGGTGCAGTAACCGTTTTTCTTGACAACCGGCCGGAATCTCAATCTAAAACAATTGATAGCGACTATGTAATTTCAGAGCTTGAAGAGCTTAAAAAAATTGTCCGGTCGGGGGTTACAACTTCAGGCAGCTAAATTATACTAAGATATTCTATTTCGGATGGCGAGATGACTACCATAGAGAGAAATTAAGAATGATTTTAAAAATACCCGGGAGGAAAACAATAGAAATAAAAGATGTCGTATTTGATTACAATGGTACAATTGCAATTGATGGGCAATTGATTGAGGGAGTAGATAAAATAATTAATGAACTTGCAGATGATATTAATTTTCATGTTGTAACCGCAGATACTTATGGATCCGCAAAAAAGGCATTAGCAAATATTAATTGCAAAGTTGTTAAGATTCCGAAAGAGAACCAGGACGCCAGTAAACTTGATTATCTTCTAAAACTTGGGAAAGAAACAACGCTCTGTGTGGGAAACGGAAAAAATGACCAATTAATCTTAAAAGAATCTGTCATAGGCATTGTTCTTATTCAAGAGGAAGGTGTTTGCGTTGAATCATTATTAGCAGCAGATATTGCATGCAAATCAATCATGGATGTTTTTGCATACTTCAAAAGTCCAAACAGGATTAAGGCAACTTTAAGAAATTAATAGTTAAACTTGATTAATTAAGCTTTATCCTGTAAAAAAGTAAAAGTTCCCAAACTTTTCTTAATAATAGCACAAACGGAAGATCGAGGAACCCTGAGGAGGGGAGTATCAATGATTTTGTTTGTAATATAACAACAGGCTGAATTGCTTTAACTAAAGGTGGTTTGGTCTTTTTTATTTTAACTTATAAAAATAATTTCAAATTTTATAGGTTATCAGGAAAGATTTAGTAATAATAGTATGTTATGACGAATAAAAGCAGGTAAACTGAGATGATAGGACTAGATAGATC
>JAGHDE010000071.1 GCA_021160085.1 Pseudomonadota bacterium
AAAGTAAAGGGAAGCAAATTTCCTTTAGTTATCAACATGTTTGGATCTAAAGATCGAATGGCGATGGCGCTGGAGGCAGACAAAATTGAAGAGATTGGCAAAGAATTATCTGCACTAATTAAATCCATCCCCCCCGCCTCCATTGGGGAAAAATTCGGTTTGCTTTTAAAATTGAATCAGATTAAAAAAATCTTCCCTAAACTTATATCCTCTCCGGCACCTTGCCAGGAAGTGATAATGGAAAAGCCAGACCTGAATCAGCTTCCAATTCTAACCTCCTGGCCCCAGGATGGAGGCCCTTTTATCACCCTGCCGGTGATCATTACCAAGGATCCGGAAACCGGTAAAAGAAATTGCGGAATGTATCGCCTGCAAAAGTTATCTTCTACCTCCACCGGGATGCACTGGCAGGTTCATAAAGATGCTCGCCGGATTTTTTATAAGCACAAAGCCGCCGGAAAAAAAATGGAAGTGGCCGTATCATTGGGTGGAGATCCCATCCTGACGTATGTCGCCACCGCGCCAATGCCTCCTGAAATAGATGAAATGTTGCTGGCTGGTTTTATCAGAAAAAAAAGAGTCGAGCTGGTAAAAGCTATAACCGTGGACATGGAAGTGCCTGCCAATGCGGACTTTGTGCTTGAAGGATATATTGACCCCGAAGAAGATTTCAGGGCTGAAGGCCCCTTTGGTGATCATACTGGTTTCTACACACCAGTTGAGGACTTTCCTGTTTTTCATATAACCGCCATTACTCACAAAAAAAACCCGGTATACCCCGCGACTATTGTGGGCATACCGCCAAAAGAAGATGCTTATCTGGGTTGGGCCACCGAACGCATCTTTTTACCGTTTCTGAAAATGCTTTTCCCTGAGATCGTTGACATCCACCTGCCGGTAGAGGGAGGCTTTCACAACCTGGCGATTGTCTCTATCAAAAAATCCTATCCCGGACAGGGAACAAAGGTGATGCAGTCTTTATGGGGAATGGGGCAGATGATGCTTACCAAATGTCTTATCATTGTGGAAGATGAGGTGGACATCCATAACCTCCAGCAATTGACCTGGTATGTTACCAGTAACATGGATCCAAAACGGGATATTAGTTTCTGGGAAGGCCCCTTGGATCAGCTTGACCATGCCAGTAATTTTCCTTTATACGGCGGAAAGATGGGAATAGATGCCACAAAAAAATGGAAGGAAGAGGGATATACCCGCACCTGGCCGGAGATGATAAAAATGAAATCTGAGGTAATAAAAAGAATCGATGAAATCTGGAAGGACCTTGGAATCCCCAGCTGATACACTTAAGATTGTTCTGGTTTCTTACCTCAACACCTACCCGATTGTGTGGGGGCTGAAAAAACTTTATAAAAAATATGATAAACTGGATATAAAGCTTTGCCCTCCTTCTCAATGTTCCCGGGCTTTGCTTGAAGATGATGAAATAGACGCCGCCCTTGTACCATCCATTACCTATTTGAACTCAGATTTTCCTTTTGAAATTTTACCATTTGGCATTATCGCTAACAAAGAAGTGGATACGGTGCTTTTGGCAGGAAACAGTCCTCTTGAAGAATGGAAAACAGTTTTGTTGGATAACGATTCTCTCACCTCGGTGCAACTGACCAAAATTTTGTTCCGTTTGAAAAACCTTACCCCGCAATTTAAATCCGGCATCAAAGAGATAGAAAGTCTTGATGATAAATCCGGCGCTTTGATTATTGGCAATAAATGCTTTCGTTTAGCCTCTCGCTTTACATGCATCTATGACCTGAGCAAACTCTGGTTTGAACTAACCAAACTTCCTTTTGTTTTTGCATTGTTTCTGGCCAAACCGGCAACCAGCAAAAAGAAGCTTTTAAGTTGTTATCTGATGATCAAGGAGGCAATTCACTGTGGCTTGGAAAACCTTGACGAGGTGATAGAAACCTGGATGAAAGAAAATCATCATGAAGAAAAATTAAAGGACAGGTCTTACTATTACGATTATCTTAAAAACAAGATATCCTATGACCTGACGCCCAAAACCATTTTAGGGCTTGAACAATTTTACAACTACTGTGAAAAAGGGTTGCCTCCAGACAAAGCAAATCGTCTTAAACCTGACTATTTTTCTCAATTTGCTCTTCATAATGAAAGTCCCTTTGAATAGCCTTAACAATTATAAAAGTATCGATTAATGAAATCCCTTATCGACTACGGAAAACTGGTTAAGTTTTCTCATACAATTTTTGCCCTTCCCTTTGTCCTGGCAACCATCGCTATTGCCAGCCTGGAGATTGAACTAAAAATCTGGAAAATAATCTTCATAATCCTGGCAATGGCAACAGCAAGATCCACTGCCATGGGTATGAACCGAATTATTGACCGGAAGGCTGATGCTAAAAACATCAGAACCCAGAATCGGGATTTGGTTACCGGAAAAATCAAGCTTTTAAACGCCAAACTATTTGTACTTATAAATGCTCTCCTGTTTTTTGCTATTGCCGCCTGTTTTAACCGTATTACCCTTGCCTGCGCACCAGTATTACTGATACTTTTTTGTCTTTATCCTTATTTTAAGCGTTTCTCCTGGTTTTCTCATTTTTTTCTGGGCTTCACCATCGGCCTCGCTCCGATTGCCACCTGGTTGGCATTGGACGCTACTGTTTCTTTATCCGCGATCTTTTTAGGCTTAGCGATGATGTGCTGGATAGCCGGGTTTGACATAATCTATGCGCTGCTGGATGTTGACTTTGACAAAAAAGAAGGGCTATATTCCCTGCCAGCATCTTTGGGAGTGAAAACTTCTTTGACAGTTTCGGCGGCATTACATATATTTACTTTACTTTTTCTAATGCTAACTTTTAACGGAGCTGTTTATCTGATCGGCATAAGTGTGATGTTCCTCGTTTTGGTCTATGAACACTGGATTGTAAAACCGGATGATTTTTCACGAGTAAATACCGCCTTTTTTAATGTAAACGGTTTAGCTTCGATTCTCTATTTTTGTTTTACCTGGCTGGAAGTGGTTACGAGATAAAATGGAAAAGCTTATTTTTTTAGCCGCAATTGGTGATGAACTCAATCCTTTAAAAAATTCCCTGAAAAGCTCCAGTCTTATTGACAGAGTAGAAATCGACTTTATTGAACTCGGCGTGGGAGTGATCAACAGTATTATTACATTAGGTCAACATATAAAACGATTTCCCAAGAACAGTCGGGTTGTTTTGGTGGGAACGGCTGGCATTCTGGGAAAAGATTTCGTTCCGGGAGATGTCTGCCAGGCATCAGTTTTTCGCTGGGCCAGTGTGGGATTGGCTTTAAATCAAGGCTACCTTCCTGAATCTCTTTATCCAGCGATTCCCGCCCGAGTGCTTAAAGCCTCTCCTAATAAATCAAAAGGAATCTCCGTTATCACCACCCCGGAAATTACCTCAGGAGAAGAAGGGGCTCGCGCGCTTCAAAACCAGCATGCACCCTGTCTGGAAAACCTGGAGGCTTACGGTATCGCCTTCTTGCTCAAAAAGCATAACATCCCCCTCTCCGGATTTTTTAGTGTCACCAACCGGGTAGGGCCAGAAAGCCATAACGAATACATGGAGTACCGGAAATTAGCCTGGTCAAATCTGGCAAAAGTTGTCCCGCATATGTCGAATTGTTGGTAACGTGAAAGATACGATTAACTGCCTGAGGATGGACTTAAGTCGACGCCTCAATAGAAAAGTGGTCAGATATCTTCTAAAATAATATAAGAATTAATGAATGGGAAAAAGTTTCCTGAACGCATCGTGATAAATCAAAACGTACCAGTTAGATAACAGG
>JAGHDE010000094.1 GCA_021160085.1 Pseudomonadota bacterium
ACCGTAGGAGCTGGTGTTATTAGTGAGATTTTAGAATGATTTTTTTAAAAAATATTAATAAAATAATAATAAATGAGTTATTCTTGATTTTATCATGAGAGAAATTATTACGTTGGCTTGCGGTGAATGTAAACAGCGCAATTACACCACAACCAAAAACAAAAGAACTATTCCAAAAAAACTGGAACTAAAAAAATACTGTAGATTTTGTCGGCAGCATACCCTTCATAAAGAGACAAAGTAGGATTAAATTTATCTCCTGACGGTTTAGACAGTTTTTTGAGGGAATGGAGCGAAATAATAGTGGATAGGTGACGATGCTTTTAACAGAGGCCAGTAGCTCTAATGGCTAGAGCACCGGACTCCAAATCCGGGTGATGGGGGTTCAAATCCCTCCTGGCCTGTTTAATTGACAAAAAGTTAGCCTTTAAATTTTTGAGCTTAAAACAATGTTAGACAAAGTTATTCAATTTTTTCGGGAAGTCAAAACTGAGTTAAAAAAGGTTACCTGGTCATCGAGAAAAGAGACTATTGCCTCAACTACGGTGGTTCTGGTGATAGTTTTTATTATTGCTCTGTTTCTATTTGTAATTGACCAGGGACTAAGCTTTGTAGTCCGGAAAATTTTAAGTTAGTTTAGAGAAAGACAAAGGTGATATGAAGAGCTGGTATGTTGTTCATACTTATTCTGGATATGAGAACAAGGTAAAAGAACTTTTACAGGAAAGAATTAAGCTCAATAACAAAGAGGAATGTTTTGGGGAAATTTTGGTTCCTTCTGAAAGTGTGATGGAACTCGTAAAGGGACAAAAAAGAATGTCTTCGCGGAAATTTTTCCCCAGCTATATTTTAGTAAATATGGAACTAAATGGTGAGACATGGCATATTGTTAAAGATACCCCGAAAGTAACAGGGTTTGTGGGGGAGGGTGTAAAACCGACTCCAGTTTCAGAAAGAGAAATGAAGGAAATTATGGACCAGATGGCTCAAGGGGTTCTGAAGCCAAAACCAAAGACAGTCTTTGAACAGGGTGATAATGTTCATATCATCGATGGTCCTTTTGTAAATTTTAATGGTTTGGTGGATGAAGTTAAACCAGAAAAAGGGCGTCTCAGAGTTATGGTAAGTATTTTTGGGCGTTCTACACCGATTGAATTGGATTTTTTCCAAGTCAAGAAAAATTAGCAACAATGAAAAGAAGGTAGGCTATGGCTAAAAAGATCATTGCCAATATAAGGTTACAAATTACGGCTGGAAAAGCTAATCCGTCACCTCCGGTTGGTCCTGCATTAGGACAACAGGGAGTCAATATTATGGAGTTTTGTAAAGCGTTTAATGAAAAAACTCAATCCCAGGCAAAAGAAGGTCTTATAATTCCGGTAATAATTACTGTGTATCAAGATCGCACGTTTTCCTTCATAACAAAGACTCCTCCAGCTTCAGTTTTGTTAAAAAAGGCAGCGTCAGTTATTAAGGGATCGGGGGAGCCGAACAGGGTGAAGGTCGGGGAAGTTACCTCGGAACAGGTGCGTGAAATAGCGCAGATCAAAAAGTCTGATTTAAATGCTATTGATTTAGAAGGGGCAATGAGGATTGTTGAAGGGACCGCTCGTAGTATGGGGCTAACTATTATTGATTAGGAGAGTAGTGAAAAACCATGGGACGCAGGGCAAAGAATTATCTTAAAATATCAGAGAAAATCGATCGTTTCAAACAATATGATTTAGAAGAAGCGTTAAAAATAATCACAACAAATGCGTTTGGAAAATTCGATGAGACAGTAGAAATGGCCGTTCGCTTAGGCGTGGACCCGCGAAAAGCAGACCAGATGGTACGCGGAACAGTTCAGTTGCCTCATGGGACAGGGAAAGAGGTAAGAGTATTAGTGTTTGCTAAGGGGGAAAAAGAAAAAGAGGCTAAAGAAGCAGGAGCTGATTTTGTTGGAGAAGAAGATTATATCGAAAAAATAAAGGGAGGTTGGTTTGAATTTGACCGGGTAGTTGCTACTCCCGACCTTATGAGTTCTGTAGGTAAAATCGGGAAACTTTTAGGCCCTCGTGGTCTTATGCCAAATCCCAAGTCAGGAACCGTAACCTTTAATATTAACGATACGGTTAAAGAACTTAAGGCGGGAAAAATTGAATTCAAGGTGGATAAAACAGGAAATCTCCACGCTTCAGTAGGTAAAATTTCCTTTGAGATGGAAAAGTTGAAAGCAAACATACTTGCTTTGAGTGATGTAATATTAAAATTGAAGCCACCTACAAGCAGAGGGATTTACCTTAAAAGCATTACTTTGTCAGCTACCCATGGACCAGGGGTCAAGATAGACTTGGTTTCAGTTCGAAATTTAATTCATTAGAGGTATGAACCGTGTTGCCAAAAGAAAAGGGAAAAGTAGTCACTGAAATTCGTGAACGTATCAAAGATTCACGATTAATTATTCTCACCACTTTTAGCGGGTTGGATGTGGAAAAAATAACGAACATCCGTAGTTCTCTTCGAGAGGTGGGTGGTCGATATCAAGTCGTTAAGAATACTTTGATAAAAAGAGCTGCTCGCGAAACTGTTTTGGAAAGTATGGAGAAATACTTTCAAGGTCCTTTGGCAGTTATTTTTAGCGACGGGGATCCTATCAAACCGTGTAAGGTTTTAAGAGAATTCACAAAGGACCATACTCAGGTGGAAATAAAGGGAGGAATACTGGATAACAAGGTTATCTCTCTGGATGAAATTAAAGAACTTGCCGTCCTTCCAACCCGAGAAATTTTATTAGTCCAGTTTCTTTCCTTGTTGAAATCCCCCCATCAGAAAATAGTCAGAGTATTAGGGGGTGTCCCTCAAAAATTAGTTAGGGTATTAGATTTAATAAGGCAGAAGAAAGAGAGTTAAATTAAATTTTATGTGACTGGCAGGCGATAACCAATGAAGGCGTCCCAAAATTCAGATGTCCATAGCCTTAATGCATGCGCTCTGAATTTTGATTTTTTTAGAACTTTAAATAGTTAATGAATTTATGAGGAGGTAGTTAAGTATGACAACTAATATAACCAAGGAAGATGTTATTAAGTTTATCGAAAACATGACCGTTTTAGAAATTTCAGAAATGGTTAAGGAGCTTGAAGAAAAATTCGGCGTCAGCGCGGCAGCAGCAACAGCAACTATGGTATCGGCAGGCGCTGACTCTGCTGAAGTTGCAACAGCTGAGGAAAAAACAGAATTTGATGTCATTCTGACAGCAATGGGAGATAAAAAAATCCAGGTGATCAAAGAGGTCCGGGCAATAACCGGTTTAGGCCTGAAAGAAGCTAAAGAATTAGTAGATAATGTGCCCAGTTCGGTCAAAGAAGGAATTCCGGAAAAAGATGCCGAAGAGATCAAGAATAAATTAGAAGGAGTGGGGGGATCAGTAGAAATAAAATAAATTTTAGATTGAACCTCTTGATTTTTTTGAAAAGGTTTCAATTTGATGAGTCCATCCTTACATACTGCGTATGGGGGGCAGCAGCCTAATTATATATGGAATTTACAAATAAAGACTTCTTGATAAAGAGCCACCGGATAAGAAAAGACTAT
>JAGHDE010000051.1 GCA_021160085.1 Pseudomonadota bacterium
AGCCAAAGGAGAGCAAAGTAAAGATTGGCTGGAAGCTTTGTTCTCTGACCAAAAGAGGGTGGAGTTTAAATTCGTTTCACCTCTTTTTTATAATATTTTACTTTGTCGTTTCGGGGATACAATTTCTGTTTCTGGCTCTATAAATATAAAAGCAGAGCTTAGATGCAGTCGGTGTCTTGAGGAATTTATTTATATTATAACTCCTGAATTTAATTTTACTTTATTACCTGTTAATTCCCAAAAGATTCCTTTTGAAAAGGAACTCCAACAAGAAGACATGGATAAGGAGTTTTATGAGGGAGATGTTATTGATCTCGGACGAATCATTGAAAGTCAGATTATTCTTAGCATTCCCATCAACCCCCTTTGTCGAGAAGATTGTAAAGGGTTTTGCCAGTATTGTGGAATAAACAAAAACCAGGAATCGTGTGATTGTTCTAAAAAGGAATTTATTGATTCCAAACTGGCGGGACTAAGAAAATTTTTTAAAAAAACCAACCAAAACTGATGGAGAAATTTCATGGCGTTACCAAAAAGAAGACATTCTAAGGCGAGAACAAGGAAACGGAGGACCCATGACCGGATATCCGCCCCTACCCTCATAACCTGTTCTAACTGTGGAGAAAAAAAACTCCCCCATCGGGTTTGTCCCAGTTGTGGATACTATAAAGATCGCGAAGTAGTGACAGTTGAAGCAGATTAGAAAAAATTAATTTTTTCTAATCATAATCATCAGGACCAGGGATATCCTTATGGAACTCCTTTGGTTATATTACCCAAATAGACCTAAAAAGTTGTTTCAATATATAAACCAGGGGTCATATACAAAATTAACCAGAGGGATTAAAAAAATGAATTATTTTTTAACCGAAGAGCAAAAAGAAATTCAGGCTTTAGCTCGAAAAATTGCAGAAGAAAAAATTTTACCAATAAGAGCTGAACTGGATGAGAAAGAAGAGTTTCCTCGAGAAATTTTAAACATTTTGGGAGAAACCGGACTGTCAGGCGTGTATATTGCTGAAGAGTATGGGGGTTTTGGCAAGGGTATATTCGAGTTGTGTTTGATCATTGAACAATTGAGCCGGTTCTGTACTGCCGTGGCAGTCAGTTATGCTGCAAATGGTTTAGGGCTATACCCTATTATTATGTTTGGCAATGAAGAACAGAAGAAAAAATATTTACCCCTGGTTGCAACCGAGAAAAAATTAGCCGCCTTTGGCCTTACTGAGCCTGATGCCGGCAGTGATGCCGGAGGAATCCAGACTACCGCTAAAAGAAACGGTGACCATTATATCCTCAATGGAACAAAACAGTGGATCACCAACGGTGGTGAAGCAGCTATCTATGTGGTTATCGCACTCACCGATAGATCCAGAGGGCCGCGAGGAGCGAGCGCTTTTATCCTTGAAAAAGGGATGGAAGGCTTCACGTTTGGCAAAAAAGAGAAGAAGATGGGAATCAGAGCTTCATCTACTACATCCCTCATTTTTGAAGACTGTGTGGTTCCTAAAGAAAATCTTCTTGGTAAAGAGGGGCATGGCTTCATGGTTGCCATGAAAAATCTGGATAAGTCTCGCCCGGCGATCGGGATTCAGGCGGTTGGCCTGGCTCAGGGAGCTTTGGAAGAATCTGTAAAGTATGCCCGCGAGCGACATCAATTCGGAAAACCAATCATTTCCTTTCAGGCGGTACAGCATCTCCTGGCTGATATGGCGACCCAAACCGAGGCCGCCCGGGCATTGGTTTATTCAATAGCACGCTACATGGATACAAATCCCAAGGACGTTTCCAAAGTATCCTCCATGTCAAAAGTTTTTCCTACTGATACAGCCATGAAAGTGACCACTGATGCGGTGCAGGTTTTTGGGGGATATGGGTACATGAGAGAATATCCAGTGGAGAAGATGATGCGGGATGCCAAAATTCTCCAGATTTATGAGGGGACCAACCAAATCCAGAGAACTGTTATCGGTCTTGCCTTGAACAAGGAATATGCCCGCAAATATTAATCGTCGATCTTTAAAAAAATACCTGTTCAAGAGGTGCAATCGATGAGCACAATGGCATTTATTTTTCCGGGCCAGGGGTCTCAGACTGTTGGGATGGGAAAAAATCTGAAAGACAATTTCAAGGAAGCTAAGGAAACATTTGAGGAAGCAGATGAAGCTCTGGGGTTTAAAATTTCAGCACTTTGTTTTGAAGGTCCGGAAGCTGAATTAAACCTCACTGCCAATACTCAACCGGCTATCCTTACTGTTAGTGTGGCGGCATTTCGGGTATTAGAAGCCAGGATGGGTATTGAGCCGGATTATCTGGCCGGACACAGCCTGGGAGAGTACACTGCCTTAATAGCCGCCGAAGCGATCAGTTTTTGGGATGGAGTAAAGACTGTTCAGAAGCGCGGGCAGTTCATGCAGGAAGCGGTTCCGGAAGGAGAAGGCGGGATGGCAGCCATTTTAGGTCTGGAAAGGGATGAGGTGGAAGAGGCCTGCCAAAAGGTGGAATCTGATGGAGAAGTGGTGACCCCGGCAAACTTCAACTGTCCTGGTCAGATTGTTATTTCCGGTCATAGTAAAGCTCTGAACCGGGCTTTATCTTTAGCCAAAGAAATGGGCGCCCGTAAAACAGTTATGTTGCCGGTGAGCGCTCCCTTCCATTCTGCCATGATGGTTCCGGCAGCTCAAAGACTCCGGGAATATTTGAATAATATACCGATAAACCCTCTCTCTCATCCGGTGGTGACCAATGTGGAAGCCAGAGAAAATCAAGAATCGAATCGGGTCAGGGAACTTCTGATTGAGCAGATGACTCATACGGTACTGTGGGAAGATTCAGTTCGCCTTATGATGGAACGGGGAGTTGACGTCTTTATTGAGACAGGTCCGGGAAGAGTATTGAGCGGGCTGGTTAAGAGGATAAGTAAGACGGCTTCTATTTTTAATATGGAGGATAGCCAAGGTTTGGAGAGGCTGCCCCGTTTTTGGCCAGCAGAAGGCCGATCGCCTGGCCGATTCCC
>JAGHDE010000192.1 GCA_021160085.1 Pseudomonadota bacterium
CTGTAAGCGGCATGACTTTTCAGGCAATGTTCCGAAACCCGCTTGCTACACCCTTTACCCTTGGTGTTTCCAGTGGCGCTGCTTTGGGAGCATCACTTTACATAAGATTCGGACTCCCGTTCACGTTGTTAGGTATATCCGGAACAAGCATTTCCGCATTTTCAGGCGCCATCTTAGCCATCTTCCTCGTATACGGCCTTACCAAAGCTAAAAAGGGGTTTTCAACCGCCACAATGCTGCTGGCAGGCGTAGCCATAAGTTTTTCTTTCTCAAGCATTATCCTTTTTACCCAATATATGAGTGGGTTGACTCAATCGTTTCGCATTCTGCGTTGGCTTATGGGCGGGCTTGAAGTGGTAGGATTCGATTCCGTCTGGAACATTTTCCCTTTTGTCATCAGTGGGAGCGCCATCGTCCTGTACCTGACGCACGAACTCAACCTGATGACAACCGGAGATGATATTGCTATAAGCCGCGGTGTAAATGTTAAACTGGTTAGAAAAGTTTTGTTTTTTGCCACATCGCTTATGGTCGGAGGTGTTGTAGCAATCTGTGGGCCCATCGGCTTTGTTGGAATGATGGCCCCCCACATCTGCCGCTTACTGATTGGGTGGGACCATCGATACCTTACCCCGGCTTCGCTCCTTTTTGGTGGTATGTTCCTTACCCTTTGTGATATCCTGTCACGGACAGTAATCGCCCCGGCTGAGATACCGGTCGGAGTCATTACCGCATTGGTAGGGGGACCGTTTTTTCTCTGGCTGCTTTTGGGTGGGTCATCGGAAAAAAGTATCTTTTGATTTTACCTGAACATAATTTTTCGTTGAGACAATAGATAGGAAATTATGGATCCAAATTTCCAAAAGATTAGTCTAAAAAACCGTTTTCCCTTTCGCTTGGGAACCACTTCATATATCATTCCCGCTGACATTATCCCAAACGTGGAATACCTGGCAGATAAGGTTGATGACATCGAACTAATTTTGTTCGAATCGGACGAGATATCCAATCTTCCCGATCATCAAACAGTAGAACGGTTACAAAATCTCGCGGTTGAAAACGATCTTACTTATACGGTTCATCTGCCTTTAGATATCAACTTAGGGGATCCTGATGAAACCGAGAGACGAAAGTCTATATCAAAGTGTCTCCGGGTAATCAGGTTGATGGAATCCGTAGATCCCTTTGCCTATATAATCCATTTTCACGGAGAGCAGCGAAGCAAGAATCCAGCGGCGGATCTCAAACGCTGGCAAGAAAATTTAAAGAGATCAGTAAATGAGCTCTTAAAAAGCAATATTGCTTCTCATTCGCTTTGTGTGGAAACGCTGGATTATCCTTTCGAATTAGTTGAACCGATCGTATATGATTATGACTTGTCTATATGTCTGGACATTGGACATCTCCTGCTGTATGGGCTCCCATACAGGGACTATTTAGATCGCTATTTTGAAAAAACCCGGGTGGTTCACCTCCATGGAATTATAAATGGAAAAGACCACCGTAATATTTCTTCGATCAGAAAGGATCAGCTTTCATTATTGCTCTCGCATCTTTCCTGCCAAAGAGCCGGTAGCCGTGTTGTATCATTGGAAATTTTCAATGAGAATGACTTTAAGGTGTCATTAGATATTTTAAAATGGTTTCTCCCATGAAAAAGATCACCCTCATCACTGGCGGAAGTAGAAGCGGTAAAAGCCGCTATGCACTGAAATTAATCGGTGCTAAGACTAAAAAAGCCTTTATTGCCACTGCCGAGCCCTTTGACGAGGAAATGAGAGACCGGATTGTTAATCATCAAAAAGAACGAGGGGAATTATTTTTTACTATCGAGGAACCTCTCGATTTAGCTCGTGCTATTCGATCCCTGCCGCCGAATATTGAGATTGCTGTTATCGATTGCCTCACCGTGTGGCTTGGAAACCTGATACATCAATATGGAATAAAAGATGAAAATTATCCGGAAGTAACGTCTTTCCTGGAAGTGCTTATTAAAGATACTCCCTGTGACCTCATCATTGTGACCAATGAAGTCGGCATGGGCATCATTTCTCCCAATAAACTATCCAGAAAATTTAGTGGCCTGGCTGGTAATTTAAACCAGTCTGTTGCCCGGCTGGCAGATCAGGTTATTCTTATGGTGAGTGGTTTTCCAGTCATTGTCAAAGGAGGTAAATAATGGACATTCTCAAACAGACACTTTTTTCCATAGTTCCGGTTGATCAAACATTGGAACCAAAGATACGTGCCCGTATCGACAGTCTGACCAAACCCCCTGAAAGCCTTGGAAAGCTGGAAGATATTGCTGCACAATATTGCCTTATCACCAACACCTTTAAACCATCTCTCGGGAAAAAGCGGATATTCACGTTTGCCGGGGATCACGGGGTCGCCGATGAGGGGGTTTCTGCTTTCCCTAAAAATGTGACTCCACAGATGGTTCGAAATATGCTGAATGGTGGAGCGGCGGTAAATGTATTGGCGAGACATGTTGGCGCTGAGATTGCTGTTATCGACATTGGAGTGGATGACCCCTTGGAAAATGCTCCCGGTCTTATTCGTCGGAAGGTAAGAGCAGGCACCGGCAACATAACAAAAGGTCCTGCCATGACCAAAGAAGAGGCTGTTCTCGCCGTGGAAACTGGTATTGAGCTGGCACAGAAGGCACATGGAGAAGGTATAACCTTGATAGGTACCGGAGAAATGGGAATCGCCAACACAACACCGTCATCGGCCTTATTTTCCACCTTACTGGAC
>JAGHDE010000240.1 GCA_021160085.1 Pseudomonadota bacterium
GTAATTATAGTTGGTTATCGATAATCTTTATTTGTAAATAAATATGGCACAAAGATTGCTCTATTATCTAACTAATAAATTATCCATGTTCTTCTAAATACAAAATGAGGAGGCCCTCTGTTGCCATATCAACGAACATTAAAATATGAAATAAAGTTTAGCGGAATTGGACTTCATATTGGAAAAAAAGTAAACCTCACCCTGAAACCTGCTCTCCCCAATACCGGCATCGTCTTTCACCGGATTGATGTCCCTCATGCAGAACCTACGCGGGCTATATTAGCCAACGTAACTGACGGGAAATTAGCGACAACAATAGGTAACAACGGAACTGGTATAAACACGGTAGAACATCTTTTAGCCGCCTTTGCGGGTTTGGGTATTGATAATGTGCTTGTAGAACTTGATGCTCCGGAAATCCCGATTCTGGATGGGAGCGCTGTGCAATTTGTTGATCTTCTTAAATCCGCTCGAGTTAAGGATCAAGATGAGTTAAAAAAATTTGTGGTTATAAAAAAACCGATCAAGGTAAGGTGCGAAGACAAATATATTGAGGCCTATCCTTCTGAACATTTAATAATTGACGGTATTATTGACTTTGACCATCCAATGATAGGAACTCAGTCTTTCACGCTCGATTTCAGCTATAAAAATTTCGCACAAGAAATATGTTCTGCTCGAACCTTTTGTTTGCTCGAGGATATAGAAACACTTCGAAGCAATGGCTATGCCCAGGGAGGATCTCTGGAAAACGCTGTGGTTATTGATAAGAATGGGGTATTGAACAAGGATGGTCTCAGGTTTTCTGATGAGCTTGTTCGTCATAAAATTCTCGATTTTATCGGAGATTTGTCTTTGCTTGGACACCCAATCATCGGACACATCAAGACGTATAAAGCCGGTCATTTTCTCAACCACCAGTTTTTACGAGCTGTGCTCAATCAATATGAAAGCTGGGAATTGGCTCAAATTGTTACCTCCTATAGCAAACCGACCTTTCAAAGAGCTTTTCACTCCCCGTTCATTTCTCTTAACGCATAATCGCTTATCCTTTCCTTTCAATCAGAAGCGATTACCATTCATTCAATCATCATGCCTCCTCAAAGCTCGCCCCTATTCTTAGGGGTTAACTTTACCATATAATTAATCTTGCTTTTTTATC
The DNA here is from genome assembly GCA_021160085.1 of Pseudomonadota bacterium. Lineage (GTDB taxonomy): Bacteria > Desulfobacterota > WTBG01 > JAGOGO01 > JAGOGO01 > JAGHDE01. Next base: position 1,163 of record JAGHDE010000240.1, read on the forward strand.
AATAATTCGCTATCTTCTTTTAAAATCTTTACAAACTTCCTAAACATGGTTTTGAATTTTAAAAGCTCTCATTCTGATAAGATCACCCTATGAAGCTGCTCAATAGATTGACAATTTTGCTTAATCTTATTTTGCTTGCTCTTCCTTCATATTCATTTGCTAAAAACACTGTTATCCGCAACATCTCTATTTCAAGTTCATCCATTTACCTGAATACTCGTTTTCAATTAGCCAATAGCTTTAACAAAAAAATGGAAGAGGCTATCAAAACCGGCATTCCCACCACATTCAACTATTACATTAATTTATATCAGATCCGTCCCCTCTGGAAAGACACCCTCCTAACTTCCTTTACCCTTTCCAAGACCATAAAATATGACGCCTTGAAAAAAGAATACCTTGTTACCGAAAAAACCAGCGCCGGAAACAACATCAGGAGTTCAGACACACCTACTCTTTATGAAGCCAAAAAAATCATGAACAACGTGGATGTTCTTTCACTTTATCCTATCTGGAAGTTAGATAGAAGCAAAAGCTATTACATCAAAATCAAAGCGGACTCTGAAGGAATAGACCCCCCTTCCTATATTAACTACCTGCTCTTTTTCCTCAATCGGATGAACTTTGAAACCGACTGGTTTGCAGAAAGTTTTACTTATTAAGAATAACACAATAACTATCCTCACAAATGAGAACCAGCAAGGCAAAAACGAAATTTAACGCTCAGGAAAAAAATCGGCGGCGCCGGGAACGCTACATTATCCTGATTATCTCCTTTCTGATAATCGCTCTCACCATTCTTGAATCGTATTTCTCAAAAACCCACGGTCAGATCCCTATTACCAATAACATTCTCGTATATTTTCTGCTTAACGTTAACATTCTTCTCCTTGCCTTTGTAATTTTTCTGGTTATTCGCAATGTGGTAAAATTATTTTTTGAGCGCAGACGGGGCATCCTCGGCTCGAAACTGCGAACCAAACTGGTGGCCGCATTTGTCGGTCTCTCCATAATACCTACCCTTCTTCTTTTCTGGATCTCCGCCAGCTTCATTACAAACACCATTGATAATTGGTTCAGCTATCAATTAGAGAAGTCTCTGCAAGACTCTCTGGAGGTTGCTCAAACTTATTACCAAAATCTAAGTCTCGACGCTCTTTTCTTTGCCCAAAATATAAGTAAGGCCATCGACAAAAAAAACCTGTTAGATCCGAAAAAAAAACGTCAGCTCCAAAAGTTTGTTGACGACAGACTCTGGGAATATAATTTAGGGACCATAGAAATATTATCTTCTTCCCAGCATTACCGCAGCCTCGCTTTAGCCTCGATGGTCTCAGGCAAAAGCAACGTGGACACCACTTCACAGTTTGTTCAGGAAGCTATTGGCGGGAAAGAAATTACCAAGGTTCAATCCTTTAATAAGGGTGACATAATTCGGGGGATTGCCCCAATCCGTTCCGGCGAAAAAACAAAAAAAACAGCAGGCATTGTGGTTGTCAGTTATTTCATTCCCCCGAGCCTGGTTAAAAAAATGAGGGGAATATCTGATGCTTCTTCTGATTATAAACGACTGAGGCTCACCCAGACCCCGATTAAAATAAACTATATCATTTTTTTAACCATCATAACCCTCTTGATTATTCTTTCTGCCATCATGTTTGGATTCCACTTAGCAAAAAATATTACCGATCCAATCAAAGGCCTGGTTGAGGGAACCCGCGAAGTAGCTAATGGAAACCTCAATGTTTATATTGATGTCAGTAAAACCGACGACGAAATCGGCAGTCTGGTAAACTCATTCAACAAAATGACCCAGGACCTGAAAGCAGGGAAGTCTCAACTGGAACAAACAAACAAAAACCTGAAGAATACCAATATTGAACTTGACCAGCGTAGAAACTATATGGAGATTATCTTAAAAAATGTTGCTGCCGGCGTAATTTCTCTGGATAACAATGGGCGCATTACCACCATCAACAAGTCGGTAGGAAAGATTTTGGGGCCTGAGGTGGAATCCGTACTTAACAAAAATTATCGTGACATTCTTCCCCCCGAATATCTGGAACAGGTGGAAAATTTGTTTCAGGAAGTTGACCGATCCAGCAACCTTACCTTTCAAAAAGAGATCAAGCTCTCCCTGCCCACAAAAACTTTGGATCTCTCAACCTGCATCACTCCTTTAAATGATGAAAGAGAAAATTATCTCGGGGTGGTCATTGTAATAGAAGATGTAACCGAACTTCAAAAAGCCCAGCGTATAGCTGCCTGGAAGGAAGTGGCTCAAAGAATTGCTCACGAAATAAAAAACCCCTTAACCCCAATCCAGCTTTCAGCCCAACGATTGCGTCGCCGTTATGAAGGTAAATTTTTTGATGATGGTCAAGTTTTTAACGAGTGTACCCATACTATAATTACCCAGGTTGATATTTTGAAAAACATGGTCAATGAATTCTACAAATTTGCGCGTATGCCGGCAACAAAACCATCACCCAACAACTTGAATAAAATCATCAGCGAAACCCTTCCCCTTTATCGGGAAGCGCGCCAGAAAACTATTTTTACCTTTGAGCCGTCGAAAAAAATGCCGATTTTAAACATCGACAAAAATCAGATAAAAAGGGTTTTTATTAACATTTTAGATAATGCAGTAGCCGCAATTGAAGAGGAAGGAACAATATCAATAAAAACCTTTCATGACAACAAGATGAATATTGCGGGAGTAGAAATTGCTGATAATGGTTGTGGCATTCCCCCGGAATCAAATTCGCGTATGTTTGAGCCATACTTTTCCACCAAAAAATCAGGAAC
>JAGHDE010000199.1 GCA_021160085.1 Pseudomonadota bacterium
AATCAGTCTGGTAGGTATAGAAAAATTTCGCATGTGGGCCCTATATCTGGCTAGCGTTTCTATAGGGCTCGCCAGCGGATCAATGCATATCTGTCAGATTGTGGCTACCAAGCACTCAGCAAAGGGACCATCCGGTCTGCCGTTAGCCCGGGAGGATCTGTATAAAGAGGTTAACCTTTATGAAAATCCACGAATTCCAAGCCAAAGGAATATTTAAAAAAAACCATATTCACATGTAAATATTCGGCTTGCCACTTCAGGGGTATATAAGGGGATGTTGACCACAATAATCACTTGACATAAAATTTTATTGTGTAAGGAGGTAGGGATATCGATGGCCGAGATAGCGAGCCACGTAGGAGTAGGGTCGTCAGCAATAGGGATGATAATCGCGAGGAGAGAGGCCAGGCAATAATAGTGGTGTTTGTGGTCAACGTCTCTAAATCATATACATATACAAGGAGTGAACTATAAAATGGAAGAAATATTGGATTTCTTGAAACAGCATGAATTGTTTGTTGACGCTCTGTTGTCTTTAGGGATCCTTGCAGCTACATTTATCGCAAGCAAGTTTTTCCGAAAGTTTGCAGAAACTGTTCGCAAGCGAGTAACTACCAGAACTAAGATCGATCTCGACGATAAGATTCTGGAGTTTGTCAAGGAAGTCGGTTGCAAAGTCATCTGGATCGCTGGGGCCTCTCTTATTGTTCACCAATTCGACAGTTTGCTCGCCGAGACAATCTTGAAATACATCGACGGCGTACTGTATGTCCTGGTGGTATTCATCGTCGCCCATTTAGTGAGCAGCGTACTCCACCTGCTCTTGGATTGGTATAGCGAGCGATTGAGCCAGGCTAAGGATGGCGGTGACAGGGATGACTTCGTGCCATTGCTGCGCAGGCTTATATCAATCGTCATCTACACCATTGCGGTGATATCTATTCTCAAGTATTTCAAGCAAGATATCAGCGCTATCATCGTGACTCTGGGAGTCGGTAGTATGGCGATAGCGCTGGCCGCTAAGGACACAATAGCCAACATGATTGCCGGCTTCACAATTATGACTGATCGGCCCTTTCGAATCGGAGACCGCATTATGCTGGAGTCTGGAGAAAAAGGAGATGTATACGACATCGGGCTCCGTAGTACCAAGATACTCACCTTTGAGAACACACTCATCATCGTGCCAAATCAGCAGATCGTCAATGAAAAGGTTACAAACCTCACCTACCCGGATCCACGTATTCGCGTGAGGATCGATCTGGGGGTCGCGTACGGCACAGATCTGGACAAAGCCAAAAAGATTTTAGTGGATGTATGCAAAGCTCATCCCGACGTGCTGGCAGATCCCGCGCCAGCCGCTTATTTTATCAATTTCGGCGATTCTTCATTGGATCTGATGCTCATTTGCCGGACTGCAAAATGGAGAGACCAGTGGCGAGTTGGCGAAGAACTCCGCATGGAGATTAAGAAAGTGCTCGAGCGCGAGGGCATCGAAATTCCTTTTCCGCAACACGATGTACACATCAAGAACGAGTGAAAGCGGAACATCCTTAAATAGCTCTCAAATACCCAAACACCACGCTACTCCAAAATAGTCAAGGCTATTTTGGAGGTTTGGTTAATATAGCCATATGCATTATATCACACCATATGTTCTTGAAGGCTTAAAAAAGAAAATGGTATTCGTGGGCGGACCCCGGCAAGTGGGGAAAACCACATTTGATAGGGCCGTTCTTTCAGAAAAATTTCCGGCAGGACGCTACCTGAACTGGGATTATGACGAGGACCGGCAGGATATCCGGTTAACTTTTTGGGTATAGCGGTTTTGGAGTTGCTGATTATCCCTCTCTCCCCTTATTTTATTACACCCGCTTTGAATATTTGCCTTGACTTTATAGCATGAATGAAGTAATAATTGGCCTTACTTTGTTGCTGTAACAGTGAAATGATTATTAATTTCCGGGCGATTCATCATGTTTTTCAGAAAAATAATAAATGAGCTCAGAATATGGGCAAATGAAAAGGACCGAAAACCCTTAATCCTTCGTGGCGCAAGACAGGTAGGCAAGACCACGGCGGTTGAAATTTTTTCAAAGGATTTTGATCAATATATCTATTTGAATCTGGAAAAAAATGAAGACGCAGAAATTTTCAATTACGGTCTTCCAGTAGAGGACTTGATTCAGTCCATCTATTTATCAAAAAACATGACCCCTTCCCAGGGCAAGACATTGATTTTTATCGACGAAATTCAGAACTCGCCCCAGGCAATTGCGCAGTTGCGCTATTTTTATGAATCAGCAAAAAAATTGCATGTCATTGCCGCGGGCTCCCTGCTCGAAGTTATGATCAGAGAGGCCGGACCGGCATTTCCCGTGGGAAGGATACAGTATATGTACCTGTATCCGCTTTCATTCGAAGAATTTCTTGCTGCAGCAGGTGAAGATCAGGCCCTGAAATGTTACCATAAAATCCCCTTTCCCGATTTTGGGTTTACAAGACTGTTGAAGCTTTTTCACAGATACACCCTTATCGGCGGAATGCCTGAAATTGTGGGAAAATATATTGAAAACAAAGATATTGCCACTATTGCGCCTGTTTATCAGGGGCTTCTCGTCGCCTATCTCGATGATGTGAGCAAATATGCTCGAAATCCAACCATGGCTCAGGTGATCAGACATGCAATAGAATCAGCCCCCCTGGAGGCGGGGCAACGGATAAAATTCCAGGGATTTGGAAACTCAAATTACAAATCGCGGGAAATGGGGGAAGCCTTGAGGATGCTTGAAAGGGCAATGCTTATTTATCTTCTTTATCCCTCGACCGTCACTCAACCTCCGGTCAGACCGGCTTTGAAGAAATCACCCAGACTTCAGTTTCTTGATACTGGTTTGATTAATTATTTTGCCGGGTTGCAGGATTATTTTTTTAAAATGGAAAATCTGCATTTATTTTATAAAGGACTGCTTGCGGAACATATTGTCGGGCAGGAATTGCTCGCATTAGATATGAAAACATCACGAAAGCTCTCATTCTGGGTAAGAGAAAAAAAACAATCAAACGCTGAAGTCGATTTTATCGTTCCCTTCAAACAGCATATCATTCCCGTGGAAGTCAAATCCGGAAAAACCGGCGCACTCCGTTCTCTTCATCAATTTATGATAAGAGCTGACCATCCTTTTGCAGTTCGATTATATGCAGGTTCCGTCGAAAAGACGCAAACATCAACACCGGACGGAAAATCATATACCCTTCTGAATCTTCCATACTTCCTTGCCGGAAAACTGTATGATTATATAGATTGGCTGATAGAGGATTAACTGGTTTGCCCGCAAAGATATCTCAAGGGGAAAGGGTGGATGAATCCGGCACACGTTAAATGACTGATGACATATCGTTCCTGTTCTGTTAAATGTGTATAAGACATGGCAGGCTCCTTCTGGTTGTAAGTTACTCATATTTCTCAACATACCAGAAATCCTGTCATGTTCTCTATTTATTTTTTAGGGTGCACTTTGAACTTGAATTCACCAATAATTTATGTTGCGTAGCATACAGAAGATATTTAAACGAAAGCAGATAGCCCTTGCCCTTGGCGGTGGCGGTGCGCGCGGACTTGCTCATATTGGGGTTTTGAAAGTGTTGGAAGAAGAAAAAATTTCGATTGACCTTTTAGCGGGTACGAGTATCGGTGCATTGGTGGGCGGGGCTTATGCCTGCGGTATTTCTCCGGGAGAATTGGAACAATCGGTTGTCGGCTATCTTAGCAGCCCGGAGTTTGCAGCATCCACGATCAGAGCAATTGAGGCGGCCCAGGGGGGAAGGGAAAATCACTTTCGGGAAAAAATACAAAATTTTTTAAAAAACCGCTATCAGATAATTCAGGCGATGTTTAAACTGGGGATTCTTTCGCAGGAAGATTTCCGGCCGATGATCGAACATTTCCTTCCTGATATTCTGATAGAAGATACTAAAATTCCCTTCCGGGCCATGGCCACTGATCTGGTGCGCGGCGAACTGGTTACGTTTTCTCATGGTTCCCTGCGCGATGCTGTAGCGGCAAGCTGTGCTGTGCCGGGGGCGATTGAACCCTTAAGGGAAGGCGAAAGACTTTTGTCTGATGGCGGCACTCTCAGTCTTATCCCTGCTTCGGTGGCTAAAGAGGAAGGAGCCGACATTGTAATTGCAGTGGCGGTAGATCAGGATATCGGTACGGAAGAAGAATTTACCAACGCCATGAGTATTTATTGCCGGGCTGCAAAAATTATGGCACATAAGCTGAAGGATTATGAACTTAAGGACGCAGATATTGTAATCCTCCCGCAGGTGGGTAATTTAAACTGGACTGATTTTTCTCACGGGCTTATCATTGTAGCGGAAGGGGAAAAAGCTGCCCGGGAAAAGCTCCCGGAAATGCGACGAAAACTACTGGGTTGCAGAAGATGGTTGCCATTATCAAGAGTCAAAAATTTGACAATTTGACTGCTTCTGGATCAAATTCATCCACTCTTTTATATCCAGGCCATCTAAAAATACCGTGTCAACCCTACGGAATCCTGGAAATTTTTTCTCCATACCCTTTTGGCATAAGATTTGCTTTTCTAAATCGTGAACAGGCACAAATCCAAATCAGAATAGAAAACTGTTAACCAATGTCAAACAAAGACACAATTGAATTTATAAAGAATAAGATCGAGAGCCTTCCATTGATTGATGAGGCTGTGTGGAAAGTTATGCCCTTGTTGGATAATCCTGATAGCACCTTTGAAGAAATTGTTG
>JAGHDE010000027.1 GCA_021160085.1 Pseudomonadota bacterium
AGAGCAGCCAGCAAGCCATCCAGTAGAAAACGCGGCTTGCAGGTTATACCCCCCAGTGTCGGCATCTATGTCCAAGACCTCGCCGGAAAAGTAGAGGCCCTTCACCAGGCGGGAAGCCATCGTACGTGGATCAACCTCCTTCGTATTTACACCCCCCGCAGTAATAATCGCTTCTGTAAATGGACGATATCCGGAAACCTCGAGACGAAAATCTTTCAACCATAACCGGAGCTGTTTGCGTTCCTGCGTTGTTATCTGATTGCCCGGCTTGTCCGGGCTGATGCCGGTTGAATCAATGCAAACCGGGATCAATTTTCGGGGAAGCAACCCTTTAAGCAGCGTGCGAAACTTACGCTTTCCATTCTTTTCAAAATCGCGGAGAATCCGCAAATCCAACCTGCCCTCGTCAAGAGCGGGCTTAAGATCTATGGAGATAGAGACCCGCTGATTCATGCGTAACGCATCCACCACATTTCTGCTTAAGGACAAAATTACCGGGCCAGAAAGACCAAAATGAGTGAAAAGCATTTCACCAAACTTCTGAGTCTGGTTTTTTCCATTTATCTCTACCCGGACAACCACATTGCGCAGGCTAAGACCCTGTAATCTACTGGCAATGTCACCAGCTGTTTCCAAAGGAACCAATGCTGGCCGAATTGTTATCACAGTATGGCCCACTGATTCAGCCAGCCTATAGCCATCCCCAGTTGAGCCGGTAGCAGGATAAGATGCTCCACCCGTGGCGATGATGATACTATCCGCCCCATAAACAACAGTCCGGGGTAGAGGTTGTTTTGTTTTGAATCTATTTCTACCAAAATTGGTTGGGGCTGCCTCCACCCCTATCACCCGTCCCTTTTCAACAAGCAATCTCTTTACCAGCATTTGTGTTGTCAGCTGAACACCACATTCAGCTATCCACTGTTCCAATGCATTTCTCACCTCCTGAGCATAACCACTTTTGGGAAAAACCCGTCCTCCTCTCTCAATCACAGTCTTCACCCCCAGTCTCTCAAAGAATGTAATCAGATCAGAAGTAAAAAAGCGATTAAACGCCTGGTGAAGAAAACGTCCATTGGGATCAAAATGGTCAATAAATTCAAACAGCGAAGTTATATTGGTAAGGTTACACCGTCCCTTTCCGGTAATGGCTAACTTCTGTCCCGGACGTTCCATCTTTTCAAAGAGGAGGGTTTTTGCCCCTTGTTCAGCAGCCTGACCAGAGGCCATCAATCCCGATGCACCGCCTCCTATCACTATAACCTTATGACCATTCATCTATTCTCAATGCCAAAGAAGATAAAATCAGCTAAAGAAATTTAATGCCTGTATTAGTTTGCTATTCAGCCCACTCCATCCCAACAATAAGTACAAACCTTATCCTTAGATAAACCGATAGCTTCAAGCATGTCCGGCATGGCCTGGTATTGCAAAGAAGTAAAGTTCATTCGCTTCCTGATTTGTTCAACCATGGATTTGTACTCTTCTGCGAACGGATCAGCATATTTTTCCAGGGGAACGTCGTTGCTCTTTTCAAGTTCCCGGATTGCCCGTCGGGCAGCTAAGTCCAATTCAGACCGAGACCGCGAAAAGTTCAAGAATTTACATGAATATAGCAGGGGGGGACACGCCGGCCGCATATGGACCTCCTGGGCGCCAAAGTCATAAAGCCGCTGGACAGTCTCGTTCAACTGGGTGCCACGGACAATGGAATCCTCACAAAACAAAAGCCGTTTTCCTTTAATCAGCTCACGAATGGGAATCAGCTTCATCCGGGCCACCAGATTGCGAACTTCCTGGCTTTGTGGCATGAAGCTCCGCGGCCAGGTAGGAGTATACTTGACAAACGGCCGGCAGTAGGAAATTTTGGACTCATTCGCATAGCCAATGGCATGGGGAGTGCCGGAATCAGGCACACCAGCAACTATATCTACTTTTACATTATCATTGCGGGCGAGAGCCGCTCCGCACCGATTTCGCACAACTTCAACACTCATGCCTTCATAGCGCGAGGCCGGATAACCGAAATAGATCCACAAAAAAGCACAAATCCGCAACGTGTTTCCAGGCGGAGCCTTCTGCTCGATGCCTTCAGAGGTCAGCAGTACAATCTCACCCGGTCCAAGTTCTTTCGTGAGCTGATAACCCAGATTCGGGAACGCAGACCTTTCCATGGAGACACAGTAAGCCATCTCCTTCTCACCAATAACCAGGGGTGTCCTCCCGAAACGATCGCGGGCGGCATATATTCCATCAGCGGTCAGAAGCAGGATTGAACAGGATCCCTCAATAGCTTCCTGGGCGTATCGGATGCCTTCTGCAAATGTATCTTCCTGGCTGATCAGGGTAGCAATCAGCTCAGTAGGGTTGACCCCGCCACCGCCCATTTCGGAGAAATGCGAGGCTCGTTTCCTGAAAGTCTTTTTTACCAGAAGCTCGAGGTTGTTGATCCGCCCCACTGTGACGATTGCGTAGTTACCAAGATGCGAGCTGATAACAAGAGGCTGATCTTCGGTATCACTTATGCATCCTATCCCCGTCTTACCAGTCATCTTTTGGATATCGTCTTCGAATTTCGAGCGAAACTGACTGTTCTCTATGTTATGTATAAACCTGGTAAAACCCGCACGGTTCAAAACCGCCAACCCGCCGCGGCGAGTCCCCAGATGGGAGTGATAATCAGTTCCATAAAAGAGATCATCTACACAGTCCTCTTTTGAAACAACTCCATAAAGTCCACCCATGATCAATCCTTTCTCGTTTTTTTATTAAGCCTGCTCCGTAACTTATAATTTGTTGCCTGCGTCAGAACCCGGTTTTATTGTATAAATCTCCGTCACATTAATTTCTACAACCCCTTTTGGAATTCTTCCGGGGTTTTTCGACTGTATAATATTTTTGCCTTCCTCATACATGGCGCCTTCTGTGTGATATACAGCTTTTCCTTTTATTTTGTATGCTTCTTCTGTTTCTGTATCCCAAAAAGCCAGACAAACGCTACTATTTTCCAAGATATTCCTTTTACTCATTTTCATAAAATTATCGATTAACAAAATCCTCTCTTCATCAAAAATTTTTTTCCAGAATATAGGGACAACATTTGGATTCCCCTGCTTGTCTCCGGTGCCCAAGGCGACTAATGGTTGTTTTTCAAACATTTTTTTTACTTGTTCTGGAATTATCATTTTAAGTACCCCCTTTTCGAATATATTTGCTCAGAAACTTGAAAAACCACTCTATTAATCCGGCAGGTTACTATCCTTTGGAAAAATTATGACCATGTCTTTATTAGTGTCCAGATACCCAAAACGAAAATCAAGCCTCCCAGGACATAATGGAGTTTCTCTCTTTTTAACATTCTCGTGGTAAAAGCCCCGAATGGGGCTACCAGTATTGAACCAAGAAGTAATGCTAATATAAGTTCCCACTGGAACAGTTTTGGGGAAAACATATGGTGAAGAAAATCAGATATAGGCATATTTAACAACGGTGTTGTGAATTCTTTTGATGTTCTGACAATCAAATAAGTTAAAAATCCGCATATACAAATAGGGGCTTCAGCTAAAGTAGTAACTCCTATTGCTGATTTGTGATCCTGACCTGCAAGTATTTGTCCGCCGGTAACGACAGGACCAAACCCCCCTCCTGACATTCCTTTGTTGAATGCGCTCACTATTCCAACAGCAACCATCTTTCCCCAGGAAAATCTGAATGGTCGGTTGATAAGAAGAATGGCACCCATCACCGAGACAAGAATACCAATATACGTTTTTAGCGCTATTTTAGGTATGCCGGTTGATATAAAGGCAGCACAGATAGCAACTATGATTCCAAATCCGCTGATAATCATAACCATCTTCAGGTCCTTAGAATTCGATTTAAAAGAGACATTCTCAAATTGATGATGAAAGACAGAGGCCCAGAGTCCTCCAAAGGCCTGCGAAAGCAAAACCGCCGGCACAACAAGCAAGGGATCAAAGCCCATTATGAGAAGGGAGGGAGTAAGGATTGTTCCGTACCCCATGCCTAATGATGAATCAATAAATTCACAGGCAAATGCAAAAGCGAACAATGCCAGAAAAAGACCTACTGTTATTTCCATAATTGGTTCCCTTTTATAATAAATATTTAAATTTTAGCCAACAACAAATTTGCGCTTATTTTTTATGCAAATAATGGGTTTGTCAGTAAATAAATTAAGCCGAAAAGATGGGTTTTTAGGCCATGAATTTCTTTGAGCGGTCTTTGAAATGGTTTCTGTTTATCAATCCCCATAACTACCGGCTATCTATATGAATAATCACTCTTTCTGAGTGTTGTCTTCTGCCACAAATCCAAAAATTCCATACAAAGATATACCCAGCATGACGTGTCAAACGACCGTATCCATTCTATCATAGCGTTATACATCTCTATCCACAGCTCCCGGGGATACCGAAGCTTTCCGTCAACATCCTGAAAAAAATCTCCGCAATAAAACAAGTTATTGTCGGCAAATCTCTGCTCCGCCGTCTGTTTAAGCCCAGGGGTATAGCGTAATGTCCCCAGGCTGATCCAGGCGGTTTTCGTCCTGATTTCATCAAAAGAAAACATCTTTTCCACAACAGCTTTATAATCGTCTTTCCAACCCTGGTAATATACTATCGGGTCGAAAT
>JAGHDE010000108.1 GCA_021160085.1 Pseudomonadota bacterium
TCTCCCGGCAGCGTTACTGGGGCGCACCCATCCCCATAATTTACTGTGATAAATGCGGGGTCGTTACTGTTCCTGAAAAGGATCTACCCGTAGCTTTACCGCTCGATCTTGAGATGATTGAGACCGGACAATCCCCCCTCTTGTATAGTGATGATTTTATCAACACCACCTGTCCAGAATGCTCCGGCCCAGCCCGGAGAGAAACCGATACTATGGATACCTTTGTGGAGTCATCCTGGTATTTTGCCCGTTACACCTGTCCTGACTATATGGAAGGGCCTTTAAACAAGAAAAAAGCAGACTACTGGATGCCGGTTGATCAATACATCGGGGGCATAGAACATGCCATCCTTCACCTTCTCTATGCTCGATTTTTCACCAAAGTTATGAGAGATCTTGGTATGATCAATCAGGATGAACCGTTTACAAATTTGCTTACTCAAGGCATGGTCCGCAAAGAAACCATGCGGTGTCCAAGCCATGGCTGGCTTTTCCCCGGTGAAGAAAAAGATGGAAAATGTTGCCACTGCGGATCAGAGATAAAAATCGGGAGAAAAGAAAAGATGTCAAAATCAAAGAAAAATGTGGTCGATCCCGATGAGCTTATAGAAAGGTATGGCGCTGATACCATCCGACTCTTCTGCCTCTTTGCCTCGCCCCCGGAAAAGGATTTGGACTGGAGTGATCAGGCATTAGACGGATCCTTTAGATTTTTAGGGCGGGTCTGGCGCATGGTTCATTCAAATTTTGACACTATTAAGAATGTCCAGCCCTACCAGGGAAAAGGTGAGCTCCCGGAAGAACTGACCAGCCTGCGCAGGAAGGTTCACCAGACCATTCGAAAAGTAACCGAGGACATAGAAGACCGGTTCCACTTTAATACCGCTATAAGCGCAATTATGGAGCTGGTAAACAGCATCTATCAGTTTGACCTCCATTCTATTGACAGCCCCTTTCGCGAAGCAGCCCTCCGTGAGGCGATCGAAACAACTGTTCTTCTCCTTTCCCCTATTGTTCCCTTTATGGCTGAAGAACTCTGGCAGGCATTGGGATATGAACAAAGCATTATCGAAACAACCTGGCCTCAGTATGATCCCGAAGTGATCAAGGAGGAGGAGATGGTGATCGTCATCCAGGTTAATGGAAAGCTCAGGGGACGAATTACCGTCCCGGCAAACTACTCGAAGGAAGAGATTAAAACCTTAACCAAAAATGATGATCAAATTAATCAATGGACAAAAGGCAAAAAGGTTATTAAAGTTATTTACGTTCCCCGAAAACTGGTTAACGTGGTGGTTAAATGATTTATTCTTATATAATCTCAACAAAATGCTGTTCAAACAGAAATCCCGTTAAGCGCTTTATGAAAACGAAAAGGTGTTTCCGGTCAGGTGTTAGCTTTTTTTTAATCATTGCTTTTTTCTTCATCTTTATAAATGGTTGCGGAGGCTATCGATTTGCCTCAGACTATAACAGCATCCCGGATGAAATAAAGTCCATCTCTATCCCTTTCTTTAAAAACGAAACCTTTGAAGCCAATATCGAATCCTATTTTACCACCGCTCTTATCAACGAATTTATCAAAAACAAGCAAATCAGGGTTGTCACCCACCGGGCAGATGCCACGCTCTTTGGTTCCGTAAAGAAATTTACGACCAGCAGCATCGCCTATTCCTACGAAGACCGAACCTTAGAATACCGGGCTTATGTAGTGCTTGAACTAAGCATGAAGAAAAACGACACTGGTAAGATACTCTGGAGAAAACCCCGGTTAGTCCACGATGAAGAATATCGGGTGGAAACCGATATCGCCCTTACTGAGGCTGATAAAAAAGCAACCATTCAGAAGATTGCCATTGAATTAGCTGAACAGATTTATGAAGACCTTGTTTTAGGTTTTTAATCTATAAGGAAGGGTTATGAGACCGGATGAATTTTTTTCCAGCATGGAAGAGGGGCCATTGTTCCCTCTTTATTATTTTTACGGAGAAGAGCGCTATCTGCAGGACAAAGCCGTTCAAATTGTAAAAAAGCGGCGGGAAAAAGAATTAAATCAGACCTTGACTATCAAAGTTTATTCAGGGGGATCCACCTCCATCGCAACTATCATTAATGACGCCCGCACCCTCCCCCTTCTGGAAAAAAGAAAAATCATTCTCCTTAAAGAAGCAGACAAAATATCCACCTCCGAACAAGATTCTCTGCTTCCCTACCTCCAAAGTCCCCATCAAAAAACCATCCTCATTCTTACCGGAAAAGAGACCAAATTTAAGGGGAAAATTCTCACTGCATTTAAGAAAAAAATTTTCCCTGCTGTTAAAAAAAACGGGATGGTTATGCAATTTCGAAATCTCTATAAAAATGAAGTTCCCGGATGGATAACCTGGATGGCAAAAGAGCTGGGAAAGTCCATTGGAAATCGGGAAGCTTATTTACTGCAGGAATTGATTGGCAACCAGCTTCAGGAAGTGTCGAATGAGATGACAAAACTCGCTATTTTTATTGGCGAAAAAAAAGAGATAACCAGAGAAGATATTGAAGAGCTGATCTCAAACTTAAGGGTTGACTCGATTTTTGAACTGACTGACCGTATTGGAAACCGGGAACGCTTAAAAGCCCTGATTTCCCTTTCCAAACTTATGGAAAGTGGAGAGCCACCTCTTAAAATTTTAACAATGATTGTCCGTCAGTTCAGGATGATTATGGGGGCACGCTCCCTCTTAGACCAGGGCACTAAACCGGAACAGGTCCGAAAGCATCTTAATATTATGCCTTTTATCTGGAAAAACTTGTATCCTCAAACCCGGAAATTTTCTCAAAAAAAACTGGAGAAATGCTTTCAGCAACTCTGGAAAACCGATCTGTCGCTTAAAACTCAAAGGATCCCTCCAAAAATTGTTTTAGAACAATTGATCATGGATCTATGCGAATGAATTTCCGACTATTTTTCAGTTTATTTCAAAATTGTCTTGACTGTTTTTCACTATGATTTTAGCGCATTAACGTTACGGGTAAGGCGAGAAGTCTTTCGAGCAGCATTCCGTTTGTGAATAATTCCCTTTGTTGCGGCTTTATCTATGGT
>JAGHDE010000032.1 GCA_021160085.1 Pseudomonadota bacterium
GTTCAACCTGTACCAGTAAAAGTTGCAACACCTGTAAATAAACATATCAATATTAAGCTCGACTTTTTATGATTCAAATAGATACCCATCTTTTCTATGTTTCCCTTTCGGTCTATCTTTTGGGGACACTTCTCTTTTTTCTCTATCTTATCAAACCACTAAAACAAATTGCCCAGTCAGCGCTGTCTATTACCATATTAGGTTTTGCTATTCACACCCTTCTTTTAATAATCCGTTGGTTATCTTTTGACTATTTCCCGGTTGCTGACCTCCATCAATCTCTTTTCTTTTTTACCTGGGCTTTGATGGGAATTTTTTTGATTGTTGCTATAAAGTTCAAAATTCCGATTCTGGGATCTTTTATCACTCCACTAACAGCTGTCTTGCTTATCTGCTCAGCCACCACAATTACAAATCAACCAGTGCCAATTCCACCAGCGCTTCGCAGCTTCTGGCTTCCCATTCATTCCACCCTCGCCTTTGTTGGAGAAGCCTTTTTCGGACTGGCCTGTTGTGTTGGAATCATGTACCTCATCCAGGAAAATCAAATCAAAAAGAAAAAATGGAGTGTTTTATTCCATCGTCTTCCCTCTCTCCAAACCCTTGATGATCTTAACTACCTTTGCCTGAGCTTTGGATTTCCCTTTCTGACCCTTGGTATTATAACTGGATCTATCTGGGCTGAGTATGCGTGGGGTTCATATTGGAGCTGGGATCCAAAGGAGACGTGGGCTTTAATAACCTGGCTTATTTATGCAGCCCTTCTCCACGGACGGTTGATGATTGGCTGGCGGGGAAAACGGGCGGCATTTTTTTCAATTATCGGCTTTACTGCGGTGCTCTTTACCTTTTTGGGAGTAAATTTACTGCTTCCCGGACTGCACAGCTACGAAAGCTTAACATCATACATTCCCTGAAAGGGCTGACTTACTTAGCGCCAATGAATATAATTATTGTTGGTTTGAGCCATAACACTGCGCCCATAGAGATAAGAGAGAAACTCTTCTTTTCTTCTCAAGAGCTTAAAACATCGCTGGAAAAATTGATAGCCCTCCCGGAAATTTGTGAAGGCATCATCCTTTCCACCTGCAACCGGGTTGAAATACTCTTTTCATCCAGCGAAACAAAAACAGCTACCCGGGAAATCACAAAATTCTGGGCTGATCACCATAAGATGTCCTTAGAAGAAACCACACCATACCTCTATTTTTACACTGACCAGGAGGCTGTCAGTCATCTGTTTCGGGTTGCATCGAGCCTTGATTCCATGGTAATTGGCGAACCCCAAATCCTCGGCCAGTTAAAGGAAGCCTATCGTTCTGCGGTTAAAACCAGAACAACCGGCTCAATTCTTAACCGGCTTCTCCACAAGGCTTTCTTTGTTGCCAAGCGGGTTCGCACCGAAACCGAGATTGCAACCACAGCAGTCTCGGTCAGCTTTGCGGTGGTTGAACTGGCCCGAAAAATTTTTGATAAAATAGATGATAAAAAAATTCTTCTTATTGGAGCAGGAAAAATGGCAGAGTTGGCCACCTATTATCTTGTTGCCAATGGTGCCCACGATCTCTTTATCGCTAACCGGACATCTGAAAAAGCCGACAATCTTGTCAAACGGTTTGGCGGCAAGGCTGTTAACATTGATGACATATCCCTTTATCTTCCCATGGTAGACATTATCATTTGTTCTACTGCTGCTTCTAATTTTATCATCAATCGCGAGCAAACTGCCAAAGCTCTTAAATTGAGGAAAAACCGGCCGATCTTCATGTTCGATACTGCGGTTCCACGAAACATAGACCCCGCTGTTAACACCCTTTCCAACGTATATCTTTATGACATTGACAGCTTAAAAGGAATTGTGGATGAAAACAAAGGGCTGAGAGAAAAAGAAGCCTTGAGGGCTAACGAAATCATTGAAAAAGAGACCAGCATTTTTTTAAAATGGCTGGAGCAACAGAAAATTACCCCGGCCATAATAGAACTAAAGGAAAAACTTGAAAGAATACGCCGTCAGGAACTTAATAAAACACTCTCCCGGTGGAAAGGGATAGGGGATGAAGAGAAGGAGAAATTAGACGCCCTTACTGAAGCCATTGTGAGCAAAATTCTCCATGACCCCATAAACTATTTAAAGCGTGAGCAGGCTAAAAATGCTCTTTCCTTTGAGGAAGTCAAAAAATTATTCAAATTAAATGGTAATTACTCCGACATGAGTGATTACCAGGCACAAGGTACCCGAGGCATAAAGAATAGAAAAAAATAAAATTGGAGAAGAACCTAACTTTTCTACTTTTGGCAACTGAACATTTACAAACTAAATTAAAAAGGAGTCTGATTATGTTGGAAACAATGGCTGATCTTAAAGAAAAAATTAAAGACTTTATTGAACTAAAAACCGACGGAAGTGCAACTGTTTCTGACCCTCAGCGTTTAAGAAACCAGGAAATTGATTCACTAATTTATGAGGCCGTTTTCAATCCTGATTCTGAAATTCAGGAAGCCTGCCGATGGCTTATCCGTATGGCAGGACAGTCATCAGGTATTGTTCCCGCCTCCATTCAATCGCTGTATGAAACCATGGGACAAAAAGTAGTTAAGGGATTTACTGTTCCGGCCATTAATATCAGGGGACTGAGCTATGACAGTGCTCGAGCAGTATTCAGAGCCGCTGAAAAAAACAATAACGGCGCCCTTATTTTTGAAATTGCAAAGTCAGAAATTCAATATACTGACCAGTCCCCGTCTGAATACGTAACCGTCCTTATTGCTGCCGCCATTAAGGAAGGGTTCCAGGGACCGCTTTTTATTCAGGGAGATCATTTTCAACTGAAGGCTAAAAATTTTGAACAGGACCCCCAAAAAGAAATCGGAGTTATAAAAGATATTATTGATAAAGCAATTGAAGCCGGGTTTTACAACATCGACATCGACGCCTCTACATTAGTAGATTTGAGCAAACCGACCTTAAAGGAACAGCAGAAAAACAATTACGAGGTGACTGCGGATCTAACTGCCCACATCAGACAGAAGGAACCCAAGGGTATCACAACCTCAGTAGGGGGAGAAATTGGGGAGATAGGGGAAAAAAACAGCACTGTGGAAGAGCTGAATTCCTTTTTAGATAATTATAACGATTCGCTAAGGGAAAAGGGGGCTGTTTTTAAGGGCATCAGCAAGATAAGCGTTCAGACCGGCACCACTCATGGTGGTATTCCTCTTCCGGATGGAAGTATTGCGGCAGTAAAGCTTGATTTTGACACTCTGGAGAATCTTTCTAAGGAAGCCCGTGAAAAATACGGTTTAAGCGGCGCAGTTCAACACGGAGCCTCGACCCTGCCTGATGAAGCCTTTGATAGATTCCCGGCAACAACCACTGCCGAGGTACATCTGGCAACCGGCTTCCAAAACATCATCTATGAAAGCAAACACTTTCCGGCAGACCTTAAAAACGAAATTTATTCCTGGGTAAAAGAAAGCTGTGCCGGCGAAAAAAAAGAGGGTCAGACTGAAGAGCAATTTATCTATAAAAATAGAAAAAAGGGGTTCGGAGCCTTCAAAAAACAACTCTGGGACCTTCCCGAAAGTGTAAGGGCTGCCATCGGAAAGGAGTTAGAAGATAAATTTGACTTCCTTTTTCGAAAACTTAATGTGGTCAATACAAAGGAAATAGTTCAAAAATATGTTAAACCAGTCAAGGTTTATCCAAAAGCTCCTTCTGGACTTTTTACTGGAATTTAATCTGGAAAAAGAAAGTAAAAAGGCTTTGTTGCAACAACCTGTTAATGAAACTACCCCGTAATTTGCTGAAGGGTAGTTTCATTTTTGTTGATTTTTCCTAAAATATGAATATAATATAAAATGAATTTTACAGGAGGTCTGTCATGCTTAGAAAATTAGGGAAAAGCAACCAGGTAGCTATACCAAAAGAGATTGTGAGCGGTTTGAGGCTAAAAAAGGATGATTATCTCGATATCTACATCGAAAACAATAAGATCATTCTCGAACCTAAAGTTTTAGTTCCTAAAGATCAGGCTTACTTTTTTACCGAGGAATGGCAAATCGATGAGCGAAATGCTGAAAAGGATATCAGGGAAGGTCGGGTGACAAAAATAAAATAATTAACCAATTTTGCTCCCATCACAAAAAACAAGCAAGTAATTTACGATGCAGGTAAATACACTCGCTTTTCTGAATTCCGCAGTCGATTCAATCAGATGATTTTCAATTAATCTCCCCAAATTAATTTTTACGATGCGTTCAGGGCCTTTTGGCGCGCCTTTTTCATTAAAAGGCTGGCGGTGTCAAACTCATCCTGAATCTCACCGGTGATCTCTTCAATCACATCTTCCAGGGTTACAAGTCCCTCGACTCCCCCGTATTCGTTGACCACTATCGCCAGATGAGTTTTTTTATGCATAAATTCCCGCAGGAGGCGGTCTATGGTGATCATATCCGGCACATAAAAAACGGGCCGGATGATGGAAGAAAGGCGAAAACCTTTTTTATTCCAATATGACAAGATATCTTTAGCCAGTAAAATCCCTTTGATTTTTTCCACATCCCCCTGGTAGACCGGTATTCGGGAATAACCTGTTTTTTGAACACAGTCTAACACCTTTTTATAACCGGTCTTTATATCTAAACAAACCATATTAATTCGATTAACCATGATATCCCGGACCTTTATTTCTCCCAGGCGCAAAATACTGGTTAACATCTTATTCTCTTTTTCGGTTAATACCCCATCCTTTTTTACCAGGTCAAAATGGGCCTTTATCTCTTCCCGCGCTGATGTAAGGGGCTGTGTTTCCCCTTCTTCTTTCCCTAAAATTCGCAAAAGCAACCTGCTTACCATCCACAACGCATTGACAAGAGGATAAATCAATTTTGCCAGAAAAATCAGAAGCGGCATTACAGTTAAAGAGATGGCTACCGAGTGGCGCTTTGCCAGTAATTTAGGGGTTATTTCACCAAACATCAAAACAAGCAACGTGGTTACGAAGGTAGCAATAGCGGCAGCCGAATCAACGCTGATTTTGGGAAAGGTATGTATAAAAATGGTCACTACGGTGGCTGAAGCGGCGATGTTTACCAGGTTGTTCCAGGTTGCTATGGTGATAAGTATTCTATCGTGGTCCTTTTCCCAAGGTATCAGACGTTTCCCTCGCTGGGTATCCTGTTTGATAATTCTTCTTACCTGGGAAGGGGTAAGATTTATGAGGGCAATCTCCGAACTCGAAAACAGGCCGGATAATCCAATAAAAACAACGAGTAAAATTATGTGAATTATAACCGCTTCCATAAATTAACAGAAACCTTGAAAGGTTAAGTGTCTTTTTGCTCAGGAGAAGGTGCGTCGCCAGACAAAGGGGCAGACCTTTCAACGAGAAGACGGTTAACCTTTCTTGAGTCAGCATTCAGGATCGTTATGGATATTCCTGAAATTTCAAGGCACTCACCTTTTTCTGGTAATCTCCCTATCCTTTTCGTAACCAGCCCTCCGATGGTCTGACAATCTTCATCCGCTAAACCAACCTCAATAAACTCGCTCAATTTGTCAAGATTTGCATTGCCGGAAACCAAAAAGCGGTTCCTGCCATGAGGAATAATTTCTTCTTCTTCGGTCTGATCCTCATCGGAAATTTCCCCGACAATTTCTTCCAGTAAATCTTCAATTGTTATCAGCCCCGCAACTCCTCCATACTCATTTTTAACAAAAACCATTGAAGACCTTCTCCTCTGCATCTCCTTCAGCAACTCTGATAAAGATTTTTCTTCAGAAACAAACACCGGCGGTAAGAGAAGGTTGTTTATTGGATCATCTCCCTTTCCCTCCTCAAATTTTTTCAATAGATGACGAACATATATGACCCCCTCAATCCGGTCTAAATTTTCGTGGTAAATAGGGATTCGCGAATGCTTTTTCTTAACCATGAGGTTTTGAATTTCTTTGAGGGTGGCATTTTTCTGAAGAGCAATTATTTTTGAGCGAGGGGTCATTACTTCTCTTGCTTTTGCGTCCCCGAATTCCAGGACGGATTTGACCATATCTCCTTCTTCTTTTTCCAGCACATCTTCTTCCTTTCCAATTGCAATCAAAGTTTGAATCTCTTTGTTAACGACATCCCTGGACTTTTCTTCTTCCGGGGTTGTTTCTGCAGATTCTACCTTTTGAAGCGCTAACGTAATCGGATAAGCAAAGAAGCGGAGCGGAGGGAAAAAAAAGGAAAAAACAGGAAGAAGGAAAAGTAGTTTTTTATCCGGATTGACTTGTGTTAACAGGCGGGGAATAAGCTGGCGAAATATAAAATTAATTATGAAGA
>JAGHDE010000229.1 GCA_021160085.1 Pseudomonadota bacterium
GGATACCGAGGGCAAGGTTGACTACACGAAGCACAAGGCCTTTGATAAACAATATTATAAGGATCTTATCCTGAGATTCCTGGAGCAGCATGGCGAGGCGAAACCGGAGGATTTCCAGCGGCTATTGGCAGATAAACTCTCCGACCTGCTGACGGAAAAGCAGAAAAAGGCCAAGGTGCGCAATCTCATACAAGAGATGGCCAGGGAAGGCCTCCTTCGTAATTTGGGTGGGCGGGGCTTGCTGGCCAGATGGCATTTTTTAGATTGAAAACAATGCATTTTAGATTGGGAACTACGGTGCTGTTGACTACTAACTTAGGGAAATTATACGTTTTACTGCCAAGCTAACCGAAGGTGAAACGGAAGAGTTTTAGATTGGACAAAATAGGGACAGTGCCTTTTTTTGACTCCGGTGGATAATGGCAGGATAATGGGGTCAAGCAGGATAATGGGGGAAAATCTTTATTCTTGACAAAATGTAAATGATATTTTTTCTCAATGCGATTGGATAAAAATCGGGGGCGCCTTACTAATTTCGAAAATGCAGTATCTAAACAATACGAGCAAATATTCCAGGCCGCAGAGGAGTGTCAGCATATTGAAGGAACGGTAATGGCAAGTGCATCACGAGTGGCATTCCAACACTTCATAGAGTGTCCGGTAATCGAGCGAGGAGGCAACAAGGGCTTTTTATGCAGCATCTTCAATAGGGCTTCTGCGCCATTAGGGTCGTTAGCGGAGTTTGAAAACAGGGAAAAACGATATCCATGGAAGGCTGTAGAATGAACCTCATCCCATCAGTTATGTCAAGTTGCTCTGGTGCATGTCCCCGCCCTAACCTTGGAACGCTTCTTTTCATCGATCTCCATGTGACAACGCTTGTACTTCTTTCCACTTCCGCACCAGCAAAGATCATTTCTGCCAAGGTTCGGAATAAACTGGGGCTTGTTCTTTGCTAATATTTTTTTGAACAGATTCATTTGATAGAATATACCAAACCTATGAGCAAAAGTAAATATGAATAAATAAATAAATACAGGTGAGATAGCCATATATCAGACGGAAGACGGACAGGCATCTTTAGAGGTTAAATTAATTGAAGAAACAGTTTGGCGGAGTATGGAGATATCAGGATTTTCTCGAAATCATAACTAATCCCGATGATGAAGAATACGAAGAAATGCTGTAATGGGCAGGTGAAGAATTTGACCATGAAGATTTTGATATTAAAGATGGCCATTTTGACGACTCCGATAAGCGTTGGAAAACTGCATTTAGATAGGGGCTAATCGGAGACAGAATGCTTATTGAAAATCTGAAAAATATATTATAAGGTTATATAATAAGAAAATCTAACTTTACCCAAACACCAGAAATGGGAAATGAATGATTGGAAAAATAAAAATGGATATTGAAAAGTGTCTTAAAATCCTTGAAGTGGACCGCAGTGCTTCGCCGGATGAGATAAAACAGGCCTATAAAGATACCGTCAATGTTTGGCACCCAGACCGATTTTCCAGCAATCCCCGTCTGCAACAAAAAGCTGAAGAAAAATTGAAAGAGGTGAATATAGCGTATGAAACATTGAAATCTTATCTCTCCTCAGAACAGGAGCCGAAACAGAAAAAGCCTGAAACTGATGTAAAGACTGGGACCGTGAAAAAAACAAAGGATAAGGCAGAGTATCAGAAGACCCAACCCAATGCCAAATCAGAGAATAAAACAGAAGCTTTCGTTGAAGCGGGCACCGGCATCGCTTTAAACCTCTGGTCTCATCTTTCCTCATTATTCAAAAGTATTGCAACCGAAATAACGAAGGAGATAAAACAAGGGAAATTTAACCAGTCGCAAAGAGACGCCGGTGGTAGCGGAAGAGGGAAAAGAAGAGGTAAAGGCATGGGAGGAGGCAGGGGTATGGGAAGAGGTGGCGGGAGAAGAAGCGGGCCCCGGTAGAAATGGGAAGATAAGCTCGGTTTTTTCGAAGTGTTACTGAAAGTAAAAAATCTCTGTAGCGATAAATATCAATACTCCAAATTTAAACCCTTATCAATCAAGACATCTCTTGAGAGCTAATATGCAAAAGAACAGTCTTAATAAAATCGGGATCTGGAAACGATTGATTGAGGATTTCGGACTGCTGTATTCCCTGACAAAAGACTATTGGAAGGGTAACTATCGGGAAGTTCCCCTCTGGACAGTCACTTTATTTGCCTTAACAATTGCCTATGTAGTTTTCCCGGTGGATATTATTCCTGATTTTATCCCCGGTCTTGGTCAACTTGACGATGCTGTGGTTATACTTTTATGCATTTATTTCATAGAGAAAGACCTCTACCGATACAAAGAATGGAAAATGAGAAACACCTGAAAATAAAAACATTTTAATTGTCCTTCGTCCTCAGCTCCCAATGCTTCGGTTAACAACTTCCTTATTTCTTGAGGCAAAATATCGGTAAGGGATCATCTGCAAAAGATTCTGGCTTTTTTAATTCAATTACGTTATCTTTATCCTTAGTGGGTGTATCCTTTTTTTGTTTTCCCCGCTAATTGTAAGCCAGACCTACCAGGGGAAAACGAACTATAAGGATGCCTTTCATCTTCGTGTGCAGCACGGGGTATTATGATTTAACAAAAGGAGGTTTATCATGCGAAAAGTATCTGTTGGAGGTCTTCTTTTGGTAGTGGTAATCTTGTTGATTTTCTCTGCTTGCGCAACTCCTGCAGGAAGATCAACCGGCCAGGTTGTTGACGATGCTACTATCACCACCAAGGTTAAGGCTAAAATCTATGCTGACGATTTCCTGAAAGGCATTGCGATCAGCGTTAAAACCTTTCAAGGAACGGTTAGCCTGATAGGAGCGGTGGATAATGAGGAACAAAAGCAACGAGCAGAGTCCATTACCCGGAGCGTACACGGGGTTGCAGAAGTTAACAATCTTCTTAAAATAAAATGATCATAATAACGCGTCTTTATTAAAAAAAGGGGGGGATAAGATGAAAAAGATATTAATTTTTCTGGTGATTTTGCTCATTGCATTTATTGGGCTTTTTCTTGCCAAGAATTTGATAGCAAAAAAGGCGGTAACAGCC
>JAGHDE010000001.1 GCA_021160085.1 Pseudomonadota bacterium
GCACCAGGCTTTTAAATCTCCATAAGAAACGCCTTGTGAAAAGGACTGAAGAAATAATGGATGGCGGGAGGGTCTGGTTTTATGAACGTATTTGATGAAATATTGTTGAAAGGCTGGATAAGTTAGCTAAACGAAACCCCTCCCAATGTGAAGGCTTTTTTTATGGCTGAAATATGATATGGTGGGTAAAAAAATTTCATGTTATAGTCTCTTTGCTATGTTTAATCCTCTCTCTAAAATTCATGTCTGCGCGATTACCATTTCCATAATTTTACTAACCGGCTGTGCCCCTCCCCGATATACACCCTCTTTCCGGGTGGAAATGAATGCCCTTGATCTATCTCCTCTTCAGGGGCGGAGTATTGTCATTGATCCTGGTCACGGGGGAAGATATGCGGGAGCAGTGGGAGTCCGGGGCCTTCGGGAGTCGGACATCAACCTGGCGGTAGGCCTCCACCTCTGGGGCCTGCTCGAACAGGCCGGAGCCCGGGTCTGGATGACGAGGAGTGCGGATATCGATCTTTGCCCTTATGAAAACCCCAGTCTTAGAGAAGATTTGGAAAGCCGATGCCAGTTTAGCAATAACCTTAATGCTGATCTATTCATAAGCATTCATCATAATTCAAATACTAACGACCGTAAAAAAAATAACACCCAGATATATTATAAACTATCCGATCCCGGCCCTTCTCAGGATCTGGCCCGGTGTGTAGCCAATGAAATGAGTAAGGGGCAATATTTAGACGAAATTTTTGTTTTCCCCGGCAATTTCTTTGTGCTCCGTAACACTCGAACAGTGGCCATTTTAGGAGAGGCCTCTTTCATTTCCAATAAAAAGAATGAAACGCGGCTTTCCCTTTCCAACCAGTTACGGAGAGAAGCAGAAGACTATTTTTTAGGAATTCTTACCTGCTTCCAAAAAGGTATCCCGGAAGTCATTGACCATTACCCTGATGGCGTGACCATTGCTACTGCCTTCCCACAAATAGAAGCCACTATTTCGGGGGGAGAATCCATCGATCCTGAAACTCTGAAACTCTACCTGAATGGAGAGGTGGTCCCATCTCAGTACAACCCCAAAACCGGAAAAGTTTCTTATACCCCCGAATCACCTTTGAAGAATGGAGAGCATACTTTTTCTGTTGAAGCTCGAAACCATAATGGTAATGCTGTCCGGGCAAAACCTGCTCATTTTTACATTTCCCTTCCTCCGGCACAAATTAAAGTCCATTCATCATTCTCTTCCCTTCCTGCCGATGAAGTAAGCTCTTCACGAATAGAAGTAGTGGCCTTTGATCGTCACGGCAATCCGGTTATTGATGGCACTCCGATTTCATTAGAGGCTTCGGCCGGAAGTTTGAATACAAAAATCATTTCCACTATTACCGGCCGTGGCAGCGCTTACTTTTTTTCTCCTGAGAAGCCGAAAAAGGTGAAGATTGATGCTCAATATGAGGGGATAACTGGAAACACCATAATCCAATGCGGCCCTGTTGACGCTGCTTTAGTTCGAATACGTATAACTGATAACCATAATAAACCAATCGATAGGGTTCGAATTAAAATGGGAGAGACGCTCATTGGCACATCGGATAAAGAAGGCCTGGCCTTTATAAAATTTGATAAGTCAGGGGAATTCCCGATCACGCTGGAAAGGAGTGGCTATTTGTCTAAAAAGGGGATTCTCTTTTTTGAGAAGGGTGCCTTCCGGGAGAAACGTTTTTCCCTTATCCCTCGGGAAGAGGGAATGCTGTTAGGACGTAAGTTTACCCTTGACCCTGAACCCTGGGATGAACACACGGAGAAAAAATTCGGCCTCCGGGCTGATTCTGAGGAGGCTAACCTATTAGTGGCTAAAAAACTCCAGACTCTTTTGGAAGAGGCCGGGGCAATAACCACCTTGACTCGCAATTCTCTTCAGCAACACCCCACCCTGAGAGAGCGGGTACTGGAAGGAGAAAGCTTTGCTGGAGAATACTTCATAACCCTCACCCACCGGAAGAGTGGCACCTATGTGGCTCATTACTTCCAAAGTCAAACCGGCAAACAGCTTGCTCAGCAAGTAGCCCAAGCACTAAAACAGGAATTGAATCTGAAAAAAATGAAGGTTCAGGAACGTGCCGATTTCACTATAATCCACCCCTCTGCTCCTGCTATTGTGGTCAATCCTGGAAGAAAGCATCTATGCAAAAGGATAAAAAAAGAACCGGAAACGCTTGAGAGGGAAGCTTGGAGTATTTATCAAGGGCTGGTAACATTCTTAAAGGTTGTCAGAAACAAAAGTGATGCTTCATGATTCCTCATCTTCTTTATTTTTGTTTTCTGAAACCTTGTCTTCGGGGTTAGAAATAGTACTGAGAAGTTTATCAATTCGGCTTCCGTATTCCAAAGAATCGTCGAACCGGAATTCAATAATGGGCGTATATCGCAAGTTAATCCTCCGGCCTAATTGCCCCTGAATAAACTTTGTGGCTCGTTTAAGGCCGATGGTCGAATCTTTTATCTCTTTTTTTGTTCCCAGTCTACTATAGTAAATATATGCATGTCGGAGATCTCTGCTCACCTCCACGTCAGTAATACTCACCATTCCAATGCGAGGATCTTTGACATCCCTGGTAAGCATATCGGCAACCTCTTTTCTGATTAAGTGAGAAACTCTCCCGGCTCGATTGCCTTCCATGATACAGTTCTTTCCTGAATTTAAAATTAATCCCTGCAAACTAACTGAATGCTGAAAATCGGCTCTTGAATTCTGTCCCTTAAAACTCCAATCACTCCTTAACCGGCTGTTGTCCAGACAAAAAATTCTTTGAATGGTCTTTAAAACGATTTTTGTTAATAGATCTTGGCGAAGCGGAAGATCAGCGATTTCAAGGGGCAGGTTCAAAGGACAAGTTTTGAAATCGCCTGAAGCGAGACTTGGATTTATCAAAAATCGTTTCAGACAAGTAAAAAGGGATTTGAGCAACAGGCTGTTAACAATGAGTAATTTCCCATTCGGAATCACAAACCTCGGCAATATTCATATTCTCAATAAAACTCGTGATTTTATCAAGAGCAGAGTTTATATAGCGCTGGTTATTTCCAACCACACAAAAACCAATTCGGGCACTCTGCAACACATCGTTATCGCCAACCTCAGCTATGGCAACATTGAATTTGTTTTTTGTTCGATCAATGAGTTTTCTGAGGATTTGTCGCTTCCCTTTCAGGGAATTATTGCCGTGGATTCGGAGATCAATTCGGCAAATTCCAACTACCATAATCTCTTTTTAGAAAATTATTCTAATTTTGGTGCCACTTCTTCGTAAACGTAGGCTTCAATAATGTCATTTAAGTGAACATCATTAAAGTCTTCTAACTTTATTCCACATTCATAGCCGGTAAGAACCTCCTTAACATCTTCTTTGAACCTTCTGAGGGTTGATATCGTTCCCTCGTGAACTATTGCATCATTACGGAACAGCCGCGCATGGGCTCCCCGAATCATCTTTCCATCAACGATCTTACTTCCAGCAATAACGCCGATTTTAGAAACCTGAAAAACTTCCACCACCTCTGCACGACCCAGTAGCTTCTCCTTCTGAATGGGGCTAAGAAGTCCCTCCATGGCTTTCCTGACATCATCGATTACTTCGTAGATTATATTATAGATACGAATATCAACTCCCTCAATAGCGGCAAGACCCTGGGCCTTGTGGTCAACAGCCACACTAAAACCAATAATAATAGCATTAGAAACCGACGCTAACATAACATCAGATTCGCTGATAGCTCCCACTGATCCATGAACCAGATTCAGCTTAATTTTTTCTTCGTTGGTGTTGATATCATTTATTGCTTTCCCTAAGGCTTCAATGGAGCCGTGTACATCAGCCTTGATAATTAATTTTAACTCTTTAAATTCCTCTTCTTTTATTTTGTCAAACAGGTTGTCTAACGTAACCTTGTTTGATTGACCCAACTCTTTTTGCCGTTCCTTTTCCCGTTGATGTTCTACTGCCGTGCGGGCTTTTCGCTCTTCACTGACCACTATAAAGCTGTCCCCCGCCTTAGGGGTTCTCGAAAACCCTAAAACCTCCACTGGAATAGTGGGGCCTGCTCTTTTTATCTTTTTTCCTCTGTCATTTAACATTGCCCGGACTTTTCCAAAAATTTGGCCACTTGCAAAGGGATCTCCCGCCTTTAACGTCCCCTCCTGGATGAGTACTGTCGCCACTGGCCCCTGCCCTTTATCCAAACGAGACTCAATAATTATACCCCGAGCTAACTTGTCAGGGTTAGCTTTCAGTTCTAAAATTTCTGCTTGAAGAAGAATCATTTCCAATAATTTGTCTATATTTGTTTTTTGCTTAGCAGAAATTTCAACAAAAATAGTGTCTCCTCCCCATGCCTCCGGAGCCAAACCGCGTTCCGCAAGCTCGCGGGTTACCTTTTCAGGAACCGCTTCAGGAAGATCGATCTTATTAATAGCCACAATGATCGGTACCTTAGCATCCTTGGCATGATTAATAGCCTCAATTGTCTGTTCTTTAACTCCTTCAGTAGCAGACACAACAAGAATCACTATATCGGTTACCTGCGAGCCACGAGCTCTCATGGCTGTAAAAGCCTTATGACCGGGAGTATCAATAAATACTATTTCTCCTTGCTTTAGTTTTACATGATAGGCTCCGATATGCTGCGTTATGCCACCTGCTTCTCCACCAATAACATCAGTTTCTCTAATAGCGTCAAGCAATTTAGTTTTCCCGTGGTCCACATGTCCCATAACCGTAATTATCGGAGGACGAGGAACTAATTTAGCCTCTTTATCTTTCTGCCGGACGAAGATTTCTTCCGTATCTAAGGAAACTTTCTCTACCTCGTACCCGAATTCTTCCGAAATCAATTGGGCAGTATCCACATCAATCGACTGGTTAATTGTAGCCATAAAGCCAAGTTCCCAAAGCTTTTTTATAACCTCACTGGCTTTGACACCCATCCTTTTTGACAATTCTCCCACAGTAATAATTTCATAGATCTTGAGCTTTCGTTTAATCGCTTTAGGAGTTGTTATTTCTGTTTTTTTCGGAGTTCCGTGCCCTGCCTTTTTCCCCGTGATGATTTTTCTCTTTCGTCTATGGACTACTGTAGGATATCCCTTTTCTTTTCGAGCTTCTTTTTTTACTTTCTTTTCTTTCTTTTGAATGACTTTTTTTTCAGCAACCTCATTCTTGGCAATAAAAACCCGCTTTTTTTTATGTTTCACTGGGGGTTTATCTTCCTGCTTAACATCTTTCCCTTTATGCAAATCTATCTTTTGGGGTTTGCTGATTACCTTAGCTGGCTCTTCCTTGGATTTAAGCTTTGCCTTTTGGGGGGGTCTCTTC
This sequence comes from Pseudomonadota bacterium, assembly GCA_021160085.1. GTDB lineage: Bacteria > Desulfobacterota > WTBG01 > JAGOGO01 > JAGOGO01 > JAGHDE01. Next base: position 5,373 of record JAGHDE010000001.1, read on the forward strand.
TTTTCTCTGGTAACCGCCCCGGGTAATGGTTTCAGAGCTGGCTTAACTTTCTTAGTTTCCTTTGCCAGCTTTTTTTCTTCTCCGGGGGTTTTTTCTTTTGGCTTTATCGGAGGGGAATGGAGCTTTTGGGAAGTTTCTTTTTCAATGGCTTCTGGATGTTTAACCTTTGGCGCTGGTTTTTCTCTTGGGGGTTCCGCTTTCTTTTGAGTTTCTGTTTCTGTTGAAAGTTTGGATGGTTCTGGTTCAAGTTCTGGCTTCAGTCTTTCTGTCCGGCGTCTAATAATAGTAGATTTTATCCGCTTTTCAATGACCTTCTTTTCTTCCGGCGGAGTATAATATTGATAAACTCTTTCGACATCAATTTCTTCCAAAGAGCTCATATGATTTGATACAGGAATCCCAATCTCTTTTATGGCCCTGATCAAATCTTTACTGCTTTGTTTGAGTTCCTTTGCTAATTCGTAAACTCTCTTGCTTGCCATTGGTCTTTTTTATTCAGCCTTCCAGCTTTTTCTGGTTTTCTGAAACCTCAGATTTATTCTCTGATACCTTCTTTTTTAAATATTCTTCGGCCGCAGCCTTGATATTGTGGGCTTTTTTTTCGCCAATGCCAGAAATTTTCATTAGTTCTTCAACATCCACAGCGACAAGGTCTTCAGCGGAAGAAAATCCTTCATTAAACAAAATCTCTGCGGTCATTCCTCCTATGCCTTGAATGGCAGAAAGATTTTTCCGTGCTGCACTCAATATTTCCTTCATACGAGAACGGCCCTTAATATCAATTTTCCAGCCAGTGAGCTTAGCCGCCAGACGAACATTCTGTCCCCGCTTCCCGATTGCCAAAGACAACTGATCGTCTTCCACAACAACCTCTATCGCCTTTTTATCTTCGTCAATAATCACCTCGGAAATTTCAGCAGGCAGAAGCCCATTGCAGACAAACTTTGTTACATCATCAGACCAGGGAATAATGTCGATCTTTTCTCCCCGAAGTTCCTGAACCACCCCCTGAACCCTGGATCCCCTTGATCCAACGCATGCACCCACTGGATCAACATCAGGATCACCTGAATCCACTGCTATCTTTGATCTGATTCCCGGTTCTCGAGCAACACTTTTAATCTTTACAATGCCTTCAGATATTTCAGGCACTTCGAGTTCAAATAATTTTGCCAGAAACTGCGAATTGGTACGGGAAAGAACGATTTGAGGCTCTTTGGTTGTTTTCCTGATGTCAAGAATATAAGCCTTTAGTCTGTCTCCCTGATGGTATGTTTCCCCGGGAACCTGTTCGGATAAATGCAAAACCGCTTCAGTCCGCCCCAGGTTAACAATAATATCGCCCCGGTTGAAACGATGAACACTTCCGGCAATGACATCTCCTTGACGATTTTTGAAATCCTGGTAGATGTTTTCACTCTCGGCATCCCGAATTTTTTGAATAATTACTTGTTTGGCGGTTTGGGCGGAAACTCGGCCGAAATCTTTGGTTTCAAGTTTGATTCCTAAACTGTCACCAATTTCTACTTCAGGATCAAGGACCAGCGCTTCATTCAATGAAATTTCATTATCTTCATTGAGCGTTTTTTCTACAACTGTTCTGAAACTGAAGAGTTCAATCTCTCCTCGATCAGAATTAAACTGGGCCTCTAAATCCATTCGGGGACCGTATTTTTTCTTAGCCGCCGTTAATAGAGCAGTCTTTAAAACATCAATAATGATAGCTTTGTCAATACCCTTATCACGACGAATCTCTGCTAAAACTCGTTCTAATGAAAACTGGTTAACCTTATCTGCCATATTTTACCTTTTGGTGTAAAAACTTCCTTATTTAAAGCATAATGTAATGAACTTAGCGCCCTTCGGGCGGGCTTTCTTGACGGGATTAACTGGATCTACATGATTTTTTATTTTTTCATATCCTGATCATCTTGTATATCCTGTCAAAAAATGGAAATTCCTGTACTCTTAAATTAACCATTTTGGGAAAATTTATAAATTAGCTTAGCTTTATCAACCATCTGCAGAGCAATTTCCCAACATTCCCCCCCTATGTCAAGCTGAATATACCCATCTTGAACCGCTTTCAGCGTCCCTTTAAAATTTTTACGTCCCTTTAACGGTTCAGATATTTTTATAGAAACCTTTCGCCCTAAAAACTTTTCAAAATCTTCGAGCGTTTTTAAAGAACGATTCAAGCCGGGCGAAGAAACTTCCAGATGGTAATTGGCAGCAATTACATCCTTGATTTCTAAAATATATCCAAGTTCTTTTCCCACCTTGGTACAATCATTCAAGTTTACTCCACCCTCTTTGTCAAGGATAATCCGAAGCACCCATCCCTGCGTTTCTCGAAGAAACTCGATATCGACCAATTCAAGACCAAGCTCATTAACTATTGGCTCTGCCAGCTCATGAACCTTTGATATAATTTCTGGATCCATGTTTAAAGAATAACGTAATACCAACCATTAAAAATCAATTGATAACAAACAGTTAATTTTATTTAATGGCTGAATTTGTTGGCTTCCTATATTCAGTCCCCAATAAAAAAGTGGGCTTACACGCCCACTTTGCAATAACTTTAACACAAAAATAGTACAAAATCAATTAATTTTTCAAAAAACTAATTTGAAATCATAAGCGGGCAACGGGACTCGAACCCGCGACATCAAGCTTGGGAAGCTTGCACTCTACCAGCTGAGTTATGCCCGCATAATTTCTAATTTTAATAAAGATAAAAGAAGCTGCTTTTTTTGTCAATCTTAAAATAAATTCGTTTCAACAAATGTAGTTTTTCTATGAGAGTGGTTTTTAATTAACAAAGCTCTGCGTAAAAACAGTTTATCTCCTGCCAAACTGTTTTTCCAGGTCTTCATTGGTGAGGGTAATGCAGGTCGGGCGACCATGAGGGCAGGTAAAAGGCTGTTTCGTCTGAAACAGGCTTTTAACAAGGTGCTCCATTTTTTCCGGGAGAAGATAGGAAGCTCCTTTAACTGATTTGCTCTTACAGGCAATGTTGGCAGCTATTCTCTTTTTTTTGTCTTCCACTATCCGGGGGCCGTGCCCTTCGATAGCATCATGAACAAAATCTAAAATCAGGTGTTTGGGATCCTCCAAATCCAAAAAATCAGGTGTCGAATCCAAAGAGTATGTGTTGCGTCCGAGGCTATTGATACCAAACCCGATCTGTTCCAGCATGGGAAGGTATTCCTCCAAAATTTCCTGCTCGCGATAATCGAGTGAAAATGTGATGGGGATAAGTTGGCGCTGGGAAGGGAAATCGGCAGACATGAGAGTATCCAGAATCTTCTCATACATTATTCGCTCATGTGCAGCATGCTGATCAATGATTAAAAGCTTGCCATCAATCTCCGCAATAATATAAGTAGCCCGGTATTGACCTATTATTCTTGTGGTAGCAGCTTCACTTTGATCATCAAATGTTAATATCTTGAAATTATCTGCTTCTCTCAAAGCAACTGACTCTTTGCTTTTTTCTGGACAAAGCATTTCTGTTATACCTTCATTAACCCGGTTTAGGGCAGGGAACCTGTTGGATTCGAAACAAGAAACGTGATCGGTTCCGCCACCATACTTATTGGTCAGATCACCACTCTCTTTTTTAATGGTCTCCAAACGGACTGGGGGGAACTTCTTTTGAGTATGAAGAGTTACTCTGATTGTCTCCATCAAAAATTTCTGGATGTCCCGCTCCTTTGCAACCCTTACCTCCTTTTTGTTGGGGTGAACATTGACATCCACCCGGGATGATTCAATATCAAAAAAAAGAACTGCAAAAGGATAGCGCCTATGCGGCAGCATCTCTCCATATCCCTGCTGGAGAGCAAAGCTTAAAGCCGGGCTTTTAATAGGACGGTTGTTGATAAAAAAGTACTGGCCAGTTCTGTTAACCCGGCTCACTCCGGGATCGACAATAAACCCTGAAATTTTTACTTCAGTGGTGTTGAACTCAAGGGGGATTAGTCCCTCTACAATTTCCTTGTCATGCACCTGAGCAATCCTTTCCCCCAGACTCATACAAGCGGGATACTCTCCATGCAGTTTGTCATCCTTGATAAGTTTAAAGTCAGTAGCAGGATTACCCAGTGAGAAGGTGGTCAGTATATCAATGATAGCGATCAATTCAGCCCGTTCGGTGCGAAGAAATTTTCTTCGGGCGGGGGTATTAAAAAAAAGGTGGTTCACCTCAACAGTCGTACCCGCTGCCATGCCCGCTTCCCGAATAAATTCAGCGCTTCCTCCCACCACCTTTATCTCAGTTCCTGATTCAGACTCAGCCCTTCTGGTTAAAAGGGAAAACCGGGAAACCGCAGCAATGCTCGGCAATGCTTCTCCCCGAAAACCGAAGCTTCTGACTTGGTAGATATCTTCCAAGCTGTCAATTTTGCTGGTGGCATGTCTTTTCAGAGAACTTTCAGCATCTTTCCGATCCATACCTTCTCCATTATCGGCAACCCGGATAAGTTCTCTGCCCCCATGCTTAACTACAACTGAGATACTATTGGCCTGCGCATCCAGGCTGTTTTCCACCAGTTCCTTCACCACCGAAGCAGGCCTTTCAACAACCTCACCAGCAGCAATTTTATTTATAACATTTTCCGGAAGAAGTTTTATTTTTGCCATGAATGGTCTTCTCTAATTAAAGCAATAATACCCCACCTGAAATTATACGATGAGTAATCCAAAACCATTATTTTTAAAATCTCACCCCTTTTTCCGGTGTTTGTGAATCAAAATGGGCTGGTCTTCAGAACGATACGACTTAGCCTTTTCCTTTAGTTGATGTAAGCGATTGAGCGTTTCCAGGGGAGTCATATTTTCAATATCGATCTCTTTAATCTCTTTAATCAAAGGATGTTCCTTAACAGCTTCACTGACAACGGGTTGTTCCTGGTAAATCTTCAAGTCCCTTTTTTCCGAAAGAGGAATCACCGGGTGGAGGACCATTCTGGAATCCTTTGCTTCTGGTCCGTTCTCTAAATCAGAAAGAATCTCTTGAGCCCGCAAAACAACCTTGTCCGGAAGACCAGCCAATTTACCCACATGAATTCCATAACTTCGATCCGCGCCCCCAGGAAAAATCTTTCGCATAAAGACGACCTCGTCATCATACTCTTTGACCATCACATTGTAATTTTTCACACCCGGGATTAATTGCTCCAAACTGGTAAGTTCATGATAATGGGTGGCAAAAAGCGTCTTTGGTTGAAGACCAGATGATTTGCCAAGGTGTTCGCATACTGCCCAGGCAATGGACACACCGTCAAATGTGGACGTACCCCGGCCTATTTCATCAAGGATAAGCAGGCTTCGTTCGGTGGCGTTGTTGAGAATATGAGCAGTCTCAATCATTTCCACCATAAAGGTGCTTTCTCCCTGAGCAAGGTTATCAGATGCTCCGATGCGGGTAAAAATCCTGTCCACCACCCCAATTCGCGCCGAAGCAGCGGGCACAAAGCTACCGATTTGAGCCATGAGAACAATAAGTGCACACTGCCTGAGGTAGGTGGATTTTCCCGCCATATTGGGACCGGTGATGATGAGAAGTTGGTGATCCACTTGGTTTAAATAGACATCATTCTCCACAAACATCCCCTCGTCCAGAACCCTCTCCACTACCGGATGGCGACCATCCGTGATACGAATTTCCGAACCATCGTCTATAATGGGACGGAGATAACCGTAATTCAAAGATAGAAAAGCAAAATTTGCGAGGACATCAAGAGTAGCTACTGCTTCAGCAACCGTTTGTATCTCCCTGGTATAAACCATTACCTGGCTTCGGATTTCTTCAAAAATCCCGGATTCGATTTGCGAGGAACGCTCTTCTGCTCCCAATATTTTTTCCTCATATTCCTTTAACTCTGGTATGATAAATCTTTCCGCATTTACCAGGGTCTGACGACGAATATAGTAATCGGGAACTTGATTCAGGTTAGCTTTTGTTACTTCAATATAATAGCCAAAAACCTTATTATATCTAACCTTTAAAGATTTTATTCCAGTGCGGAGAACCTCCTTCCTCTGAAGCTGTACCAACCACTCTTTTCCGTGACCGGCGATCTGGTGTAACTCATCTAATTCCTTGCAATATCCCGTTTTTATCATTCCTCCATCTTTGGTGCTCAAGGGAGGATCGTTAACAATAGTCCGTTCTATAAAATCAACCAGCCCCTTAAGCTCAGGGAGGTGTTCAAGTTGCTTCAGGAGAAGATGACTATGGAAGCAGGTTAAAATTTTTCTTAGTTCCGGAATCTTTTGAAGCGATTCCTTTAAAGCGACCAGATCTCGAGCTGACCCCAGCCCGCATCCAAGGCGCCCAAGAATTCTTTCAAAGTCTTTAATCGATTCAATAACCTCACGCAAATCAGAAATATTGGTTCGATCACGTACAATTTCGTCTACCGCCTCCAGACGGGCATTGATATGATCAGGAATGATAAGTGGTTGCTTTATCCATAGTCGCAATAAACGAGAACCCAAGGAGGATACGGTTTTATTTAAAACCTTAAAAAGGGTCATTGCCCCCTTATCCCCGGAGATTGCATCAACAATCTCCAGGTTTTTCTGGGTTTTTCGATCTAACATCATATATTCTTTGGAAGAATACGGAACCGGCCGTTTGATATGTTCCAGGGAATGGTGGAGATTATCCTGAAGATAATGGATTATGACACCAGCCGCAGAAACCCCCACTGGATACTCTTCCAATCCCAGCCCTTCCAAAGAAGCAATCTTAAATTGTTCTTTTAAAAGCCCGGAGGCATGGTGAAAATCAAAGACCCAGTCTTCGTAAGGATTTAGAATAACTTTTTGTTCGTTGTTGAGAAATCGATAGAGTTCAGAGCTGTCTTCCATCTTTGCGGGGATAATGCATTCCATCGGACTTATTCGCGCAAATTCTCCTCCAAAATCGTTTTGATTACGCAGTTCGGTTAAACGAAAATCTCCAGTTCCAAGATTCAAATGGGCGAGACCGATTACCCCCTTATCTTCATAAAGGCCAGCTATAAAATTCTCATTCCGGAAATCAGACAAATCATCTTCTATGTTCGTTCCTGGCGTTATGATGCGGATAACTTCTCTTTTTACAATCCCTTTGCTTGCTTTGGGATCTTCAACCTGTTCACATATGGCTACTTTCAGTCCTTCCCGGGTAAGACGGTTGATGTATCCCTGAGCCGCATGATAGGGTATGCCGCACATCGGAACCCGATGACCTTTACCACCCTCTCGGGAAGTAAGGGTAATATCAAGAATCGGCGCTGCCTTTTTGGCATCATCAAAAAACATCTCATAAA
>JAGHDE010000041.1 GCA_021160085.1 Pseudomonadota bacterium
CATCAGTACTTTTATAAATTTCTCCTTGATTTCCGCTCGAATAGAAAACGCCTAAAAAAAGGTTCTCTGGATCTTGAGGATTTATTGTAATGGAAGATACTCTGTTGGCATCATCAGAGGGAATAAACACAAAAGACCAGTTCTGACCGGAATCGAGACTTTTAGCAATTCCCCATTCAAACCCGGCATAGATGATGTTTTCGTTTACCGGGCTGAAGGCTACGGCCCTCCCTTGAAAAGGCATTAGTCCTTCCCAGTTCCCCTCTTCATTTTTCATATAAATACCGGATTCGCTTCCAATCAGAAGTTTTCCACCAGGAGAACTCGCAGAAGCAAAGACATGATTTGCCTTGATCCCCTGGTTAACAGGATGCCAGTTTTCTCCGCCGTCATTGCTTTTAGAAACCCCTAAATTACCATCACCCCCGTAAAGAACCTGGCTGTTTTCAGGATTCACACTCAGACATAAAAGTTCTAATGGGTAAATGGAATGCGTACTCCAGCTATTACCGCCGTCAATACTTTTGGAAAATACGGTGTCCTCAAGCTCGGAATCGTACCAGCCGGCATACACAACATCAGGATTCTCGGGGTCTAATGCAAGTGCCCGGCAACTTCTGTCTGGCTCAAGCTGAGACCAGGTTGTTCCACCATCATTAGTCCTGAATATACCATTTTTTCCTCCCACAAAGACGACAGTGGAATTTTGAGGGTTTATGGCAACAAAATCAAACCAACCTTCACTCAAGCTGGTTTGTACTTTTATCCAGGTTGCGCCCCCATCAGGACTTCGGTAGATACTGCCCTCACTGACCCAATCCGGCCCGGTGACTGCCCAGATTTCCTGATGGTTTTGAGGGTTGACGGCAATGTCCCAGACATTATGGTCGGCAATCAGTGATGTTTTTTGCCAGGTTTCTCCATTGTCAGTTGTTTTATAGATACTGCCTTCATCATAAGACCCGTCGAGACCACTGGTTCCTATATAAACGGTATTGCTGTCTTGAGGGTCTATAGTCAGGGTATAGTAGTAATAACATCCATGATCCAAAGCGGGGTCATAAAAGCTCCAATTTAAACCTCCATCTTCACTTTTATAAATAAGATATGCGGTAGCAACCCAGATAGTATTATGGTTGTCAGGAGTAAAAGCGATGGCACAAACCAGTTCATTTCTAAAACCTTCCACCGATTCCCAGTTTTCACCGCCATTGCTGCTTTTAAAAAGGCCATCCCCATAGTAGCTTCCGGCAAAAAGAATGTTTGGAGCCACAGGATCGACAGCTATAGCATGCATCTGCCCGCCAAAAAGACCTAAGTCTTTCCATCCGACTGGTTCTTCGGCATAAACATAAGAACACTGGCAAAACAATGATAAAAACAGGAGGCACTTCAGGAAGAAAACAAAATTTATCTTCATTTTCATAAACCGAAATTTTTACAAAACCCTGTTCTGCAGAGCTTTGAAAATGAAAAAGATTATTGTTTGCAAACGCAAAGAAACTGGTTTTTGATCGGTTTAATTAATAGTTTTGAAAGGTTTGAAGAATTTTTTCTCTTAGTCTGAAATTTTTATCTTCAAGTTCTGATTGGATATTTGACTATGCTAATGGGTGGGGGACAAGAAGGCTGTTACAAATTATAGAGCTTGTCATCATTCAGGACAGAAAAGCCCGCGTCAGAAATAACTTTAAGAGCTTCGGGCATTTCCTCGACATTTATTATCATAACTCCCTTTTTTTTCTCGCGGACAACAAATCCGAAAGCATCTTCCATATTAATTTCACGACTCGCAAACGCCTTTGCTATCTTATAAAGCCCCCCCGGCTGATCATCCATTAAGACGGCTATCACCTTGCGTGTATACGCGGTCAGACCCTTTTTTCGCAAAACATCAATGGTTTTATCAGGTTTGTCTACAATTAGTTTAATAATTGCAAAGCCTTGAGATATTGATATATTTATGGCCCTCATATTAATATGAGCGTCTTTCAAAACCTTTGTTATCCTTGATAACCGCCCAGGCTTATTCTCATCGAATATGCAAACTTCCCGAGCCATAATAAGTTTCCTTCCCAAGGTTTATCTGGTTGGTTAGTGTTTCGGATTACAACCGGCAGAAACCAACCACTGGCAAGACATAAGCCATGACAATATAGTATATCGCCAATTAAATCTTTCTTTTGTCGATAACTCTTTTTGCTTTGCCTTCGCTTCGCTGAATTGTCTTCGGTTCTACAAGCTTGCAACGGCAGGTTACCCCGAGAGTCTCTTTAATATCCTCGATGATGCGTTTCTCAATATTTGCTAAGTTTTTGACCTCATCAGAAAATATCTTTTCACTAATTTCTACCTGCACTTCCAGCGTATCCATGCTTCCTTCTCTGTCTACGATCAGGTTATAATGAGGCTCAACCCCTTCGATTTCCATCAAAACACTTTCGACTTGAGAGGGAAAGAGGTTAACCCCTCTGATTATAAGCATGTCATCGCTTCTGCCGGTTATTCTTTCCATGCGGGTCATGGTCCTCCCGCATGCGCATACCTCTGGATAAAGCGTGGTAATATCCCGCGTGCGATACCGTATAACCGGGAAGGCCTCTTTGGTAATAGTGGTAATTACCAATTCACCCTTTTCACCATAGGGCAAAACTTCTTCGGTCTCCGGGTTTATGATCTCTGAAAGAAAATGGTCTTCAAAGATATGAAGACCATTTTTAGCCTCGGGACATTCAATTGCAACACCTGGGCCGATTACTTCGCTAAGTCCGTATATGTCTATTGCGTTGATGCTGAATTTTTTTTCTATTATTTTTCTCATATTGTTTGACCACGGTTCCGCCCCTAAGACTCCTACCTTGAGTTTAAAATCTTTAGCGGGATTAAATCCCATCTCCTCGGCAAGCTCCGCAAGATAAGTTGCATAGGAAGGGGTGCAGGTTAATGCGGTGGAACCAAGATCCTTCATAATCGTAATTTGACGCCTTGAATTACCACCTGACAATGGAATAACAGTAGTGCCAATCTTTTCAGCACCATAATGAACACCTAATCCTCCGGTAAAAAGTCCATAGCCATAAGAATTTTGAATTATGTCCCCTTTTCCAATACCAGCACACGCGAGGGATCTGGCCATTAATTCAGCCCATGTTTCAATGTCATTTTGAGTATAGCCCACTACAATCGGTCTTCCTGTGGTACCAGACGTACCATGGATCCTCACCACTTCTTCCAGGGGAGCACAAAAAACTCCATAGGGATAATTATCAACGAGATCCTTTTTGGTGGTAAAAGGAATCTGTTTTAAGTCTTCCAATGATTTTATCTGAGCAGGTTTTATTCCGCTTCCATCAAACTTTTTTTGTAAAATGAATTTGTTGCATAAGCCCTTTCGACTGTTTTCTGAAGTCTGCTAAGCTGAATCTCTTGTAAATCTTTCCTTGAAATCGTTTCAAATTTTTCATTTCATATCATAGCACGCCCCTATAATTTTATTAGGTTTATTAATAAATTAAATCTCTTAACCATTGATAAATACTCTCTTATAACTATCTGGCTGTCAAGTATTTTCCATC
>JAGHDE010000220.1 GCA_021160085.1 Pseudomonadota bacterium
CGCTAATGTTGAGCAGAATTGCAATGTGGGGAGTAAATCTTTCTATTGTTTCTAACTGAAAACTGCTCAGTTCCACCACCACAAAATCAGTCTGAAGATCTTCTTGAACAAACGTAATCAACGGGGTTCCGATATTACCTCCCATAAAAACCGAGAACCCGGATCGCTGGAGAATTTCTGAGATTAATGAGGTGGTGGTGGTTTTTCCATTAGTGCCAGTGACGGCGATAATCGGAACCGTAATAAATCGAGATGCCAGTTCTATCTCACTCATAATCGTGATTCCTCGCTTCCGGGCATCGCTGAGTCCCATAAGATTAGAATCAACTCCCGGACTTATCACAATAATGTCAGGACGAAGAAAAAGTTCAGCCGGGTGTTTTTCCAAGACAAACTCTGCGCCTCTTTTTTCGAAAAAATCGAGATCATCTTCGAAGTCAAAGCAAGCCCTTTTATCGTTGACGATAACGGCTGCCTGTCGATTTAATAAAAATTGAGTTACCGCTTTTCCTGTTTTTCCAAAGCCAATAACAAGAACTTTTTTGCCTTTTAAATTCATAAGCTGTTTTACCGCAACTTCAGAGTGCTGATTGCTATTAATGCTAAAAATATACTGATGATCCAGAATCGGACGATTATTTTAGGCTCTGTCCAGCCTTTCAGCTCGAAATGGTGATGGATGGGAGCCATGCGAAAAATTCTTTTTTTTCTTAACCGATAGGACCCTACTTGAAAAATCACCGAAAGGGTCTCTATAACAAATACTCCCCCCACGATAGCGAGAACAATTTCGTGTTTGGTAATAACGGCAACCGTACCTAAAGCTCCTCCCAATGCCAGAGAACCTACATCCCCCATAAATATCTGGGCAGGATAGGTATTGTACCAGAGAAAACCCATTGCTGCTCCTACCATAGCCCCACAGAATACAGCAAGTTCTCCACTTCCCTTTACAAAAGGAATCTGAAGATACTGGGCTATGTTGTAGTGACCAGCGGAATAAGCAAAAACAATATAAGTGGCAAAAGCAATCATCGCCGGACCGATAGCCAGTCCATCCAGCCCATCGGTGAGATTGACCGCATTAGAAGTACCCACGATCACAAAAACAGCAAAAACAATAAAAAACCATCCCATCTCGGGACTAATATTTTTTAAAAACGGAACATTAAGATGGGTATCCAGATTAAGGACAAAATAGAGATAAAATGATACGGCTAAAGCAACAAGCAATTGCAAAAACAGTTTGCTAAACATAGAGAGACCGGAACCGTTCCTATGTTTTAGTTTATCTAAGTCATCAATCAAACCAATCAAACCAAAACTGAATGTAACCAGGAGAGCCATCCAGATGTATTGATTCGTGAGGTTAGCCCAAAGGAGAGTAGATATAACCACTGCCCCCAGAACAAGAATCCCCCCCATCGTAGGGGTCCCCTCCTTTTTAAGGTGGGATTGAGGTCCATCATTGCGGATAACCTCACCCATCTTGAGAAGAGACAGCTTCCGAATAAACCAGGGACCTAACACAAGTGTAATAATAAGAGCGGTTATGGCAGCGTAAATTGGCCTGAAGGTTATGTATTTGAAAACATTCAATACAAACCAATCGGTATGGAAAGGATAAAGAAGATGATAAAGCATTATCCATCTACTCCCTGATATTTATCTGACTGATGATAACGAGCGTTTTTTCTGCTCAAATTCTTTATAACTTTTTCCATCTCCATTCCTCGAGAACCTTTTACCAATATCCAATCACCCTTCTTAAGGAAGTTCTTTAGCAAATCAGCAAGCTCCTGGTGTCCCCGCCCAATAACGATAGATTCAGAAAGAAAGCCTCTATCTATTGCCCCCATCCTAACTTCGGTTGCATAGTTTCCCATAAGAAAAAGACAGTCTATATCTGACTGGGCAATCTGCTCACCCAGTTTATAGTGCCGGGCAACAGCTTCAGATCCCAACTCCAGCATATCACCCAGTACTGCCACTCCCCGGGCAGATCCTTTCAGGTCTGAAAAAGTATCCAATGCTAACTTCATTGATATTGGGTTGGCATTATACGCATCGTTAATGACGGTTATATCATTGCTTAGTTTTACTATTTCCTGTCGAAGCGGAAAATTTGCAAACTGCTCCAGCGCTCCGGGTATAATGTCCGGCTTTTCTCCCACCGCTACAACTGCCGCAGCCGCAGCAAGCACATTCATAACATTGTGCTCTCCAATCATAGGCAGATATATCGGAATGGTTTCCCCAAGTATCATCAAGTCAAACTTTATTCCCTTTTCACCTATTAACTTAATACTTCGAGCACTTATCTCACCAGGATGGACAATACCAATGGTTATTTTATTCCCTGAAAATTTTTGGGACAATTTATCTATCTGGGGATCATCCTTGTTTATGATGGCGGTTGCTTCTGAAGACATCTCTTGAAACAGTTCGCCTTTGGCTTCTGCCACTGCAGATAGGGTTTTTAAGTGCTCTAAATGAACCGGGCCAATGTTCGTAACTACTCCTACAGTGGGGGCAGAAATTTTAGTGAGACGGGCAATCTCCCCTCTGCGATTCATGCCCAGCTCAACAACTCCTACATCGTGCTTTACAGACAAATTAAGCAGGCTGAGAGGAAGGCCGATTAGATTATTAAAATTACCTTTGTTTTTTAACACCCGCTTTTTTGTGGATAAAATAGAAGCTATCATCTCTTTTGTAGTGGTTTTACCATTGCTTCCGGTAACAGCAACCAAAGGAATATCATAAAGGCGGCGATATTTGGCTGCTAAGTCTCCTAATGCCTGTAGAGTATCATCAACTTCTATAATCGACGCCCCTGCTCGTATTCCCGAAAAAGGGGTTCCCTTCTGAACAACCAGGCCTGAGGCGCCTTTACGTACCGCCTCTTCCAAAAAATCATGTCCGTCAAATCGCTCTCCTTTAAGTGCCCAAAAAACTTGTCCCGGTCGGATAAAACGAGAGTCGGTTGAAATTCCAACATATCCGGATTCTGATTCACCTCTTTTCATTCGTCCCTGAACAGCTTCTGCAATCCATCCGGTGATAAAACGCATGATTACAGCATCTCCTCTTGAAGAGCTTCCTCAATCTTCTCGCGATCATCGAATGCAATCCTTTGTTTTCCTGAGTCTTGATATCCTTCGTGTCCTTTCCCGGCAACCAAAACAACATCTCCTCTTTGAGCCATATTCAGGGCACTCTTGATAGCCTCCTTTCGATCAGCAATAGTAATATAGCCTTTTCCCCCATCAAACAAAGCAGAAGATTTTTTGGGTATTTCTGTCTCTCTAATACCTTCTTCTATTTCTGATATAATTTGCTCTGGCCTTTCACTTCTTGGGTTGTCTGATGTAATGATAACCACCTCGGATAAAAGAGCGGCGATCTTTCCCATAAGCGGACGTTTGCTTTTGTCTCTTTCTCCACCACATCCAAAAACAACTATGATGCGTTTGGGGGTAAGCTCCCTGATAGAATCAAGAGCCTTCTCCAAAGCATCAGGGGTATGAGCATAATCAACCAAAATGGTAAAATCAGTTCCCTTCCCTACTCTCTCCATCCTCCCCGGTACAGTAGTAAGAGATTCTACCCCCGAACAAAAGCACTCAAGAGGTATATCCAGAGCATATGCCACCCCGGCAGCAGCCATTATATTATACAGGTTAAACCGACCTAAAAGGGAGGTATGAAATTGGATATCTCCTTTAGGAGTTTTTAAAAGGCCGGAAATACCTCTATCTGAAATCCTCTCATCTTCGACAGTAATATCCACATTCGCTTCCATGCCATATCGTATTATTTGGGCGGTTGTAACTGACTGCAAATATTTTGTGTGTTGATCATCCTGGTTTAATACAGCAAATTTCAGTCCTGAGGACTCACTTTTTTCCATAAAGTGAGAAAAAAGTTTTGTTTTGCTTTGTGCATATTTTTCGATCGTTCCATGATAATCTAAATGTTCTGAACTAAGATTGGTAAACACACCCACATCAAAATGAACTCCTTCTACCCGGTTTTGATCTAAAGCATGCGATGAAACTTCAATGACAACATGGGAAACCCTCTCTTTCACCATTTGAGCAAGAAGCTTTTGTATCTCAAGAGATTCGGGGGTCGTGGTGGAAGCCGGTATAATCCGGTTACCAAATCGATAATTGATTGTTCCGATAACCCCCGGCGTATAATTGGCCTGACGAAAAATTGACTCCAGCAAATAGGTTGTCGTGGTTTTGCCATTTGTGCCGGTAATTCCTACCACCTTCAGTTGCAGGGAAGGATCATCAAAAAATTTAGCCGAAATCCGGGCCAGGGCTTTTCGACTATCATCAACCTGAATCCAGGTTACGCCAGCTGTTTTTGGAGGAATAGATTCAGCCATAACAACCTTTGCTCCCCGGTTTATTGCTTCGGAAATAAAATCATGCCCGTTCTGACTGTATCCCCTGATTGCTACAAACAAAAATCCGGGGCGAGTCTGTTTAGAGTGACAAGCTATGCCGTAGACATCACCCGATATACTCCCCAAAATACCTTTGGGTTCTAATCCTTCTATGAGAGTACGTAATTTCATTAGCTCCCCGGCCTTACCCCCAAAATCAAAAAACAAAACCTTTCCATGGTTTTCATTGGTCAACAGCGCCATCTGTAAATTAGGTCACTGGTTTAAAAGTTACCAGGCACTCAGCATCTCTTAGCAAGGGTGATCCTGGAGAAGGCTTTTGTGATGTCGCTCTCCCAGTACCTTCCAGATGCACAGTGAGAAGAGGATACTCCGTTGCCAGTTGCAATACTCTTCGCATACTGAGACCCGTAAAATTCGGAATAGCTTTAAGACAATAATTTTTATCCGGAGAATCCTGGGTATGTTTCTCAAAACCATCTGTCGAAAAAGAATTGTTCCGGGAAACAACCCTGAACAATGATTCCGGTTGAGGGAACACGTTTAGATAACTCAAGGTCTGTTCAGATACATTTTTAAAAGCTGGCGCCGCCACTGTCCCTCCAAATCCTCTTCCCTGCGGTTCATCGATTACTATTAAAACCGCCAAACGGGGATTCCGCGCCGGCACAAACCCCATAAAAGAACCGATAAACTTGGATTGAGAAAAAGATCCGGTAGCAGTATCTATTTTCTGGGCGGTTCCAGTTTTTCCAGCAACCTCAAAACCGTTGATGCGGGCATTTTTGCCAGTACCATCTTCAACAACCATCACCATCATATCCGTAATCATTTTACACGTCTTCTCGGAAACAACATTCCGAATCACTTTGGGGTGATTCCTTTTAATAGATTCTCCTTTTTCGTTAACAACTTCTTTGACAATATAAGGCCGCATCAAATACCCCCCATTGGCAATTGCGCAGAGTCCATTAATAAGTTGAACAGCCGTGACCGAAATACCCTGTCCAAAGGATATGCTCCCCCTGTCGATATCCTTCCAGTTTTGATAAGGCCTGACCAAACCCGATGATTCTGCTGGAAAATCAACTCCGGTTTTTTCTCCAAACCCAAACCTTCGAATATATTCATAGAGAAGCGCCGGTTTTAGACGTTCGCAAACCTTTACAGCCCCGATGTTGGACGAATACTTAATGACTTCAGAAAAGCTAAGGTTTTCGTATTTATGGGTGTCATGTATGGTCTTCTTTCCGATTCGATATAAGCCGTTCTCACAATAAATGACTTCCTCTGGAGAGACCACCCTTTCTTCAAGTGCTGCTGCTCCCAAAAAAATTTTAAAGGTTGATCCAGGATCAAAACAGTCGGTTACAATCCGGTTTCGCCAGATATCTGCGGAAAGGCTCCTGAAATTATTTGGATTGAAATCTGGTTGAAGCGCAAGCGCTAAAATTTCTCCGGTTTTCGGATTCATTATAACGCCCATTCCTCCCCGGGCGTGAGACTGTTGGACAGCTCGTTTAAGCTCCTTCTCCAAAATGTATTGAATGGTCAGATCGACTGTCAACACCAGGTTATGACCACGATGTAATTCCAGCGGAAGAGTGCTGGACGAAAAAAACTCGTGCCCCAGCGCATCTCTCTCCGCTAAAAGATACTTAGATCCTCCGGCAAGACAAAATTCATACTTATACTCCAACCCTTCCAACCCCTGTCCATCTATTCCCACAAAACCGAGAAGATGCCCACCAATATTGCAATGCGGATAGAACCGCTTATTTTCTTTTATAAAATAAATTCCTGGAAGCTTCAGGTTTTCCACTTGTGTTCTTTTTACAGGAGAAATTCCCCGATCTATCCACACAAAGTTAGAAGAGTTTTTCAACTTTTTAAATAAATTTCTGGCATCTCCTTCTAAAATATCACTCAGTATCGCAGCTGTCTTTCGTTGTTCTATTATCTGCCGGGGGTGAGCATAAACCGAATCCACCTCAACGCTTACCGCTAATTCATTGTGATTCCGATCACAAATGACGCCTCGGTAAGACTTAAGTTCAACTTCATGTTCTCTCTGGCGTTCGGCTAATCGAAATAATTCTGGTTGCTTCAGTATCTGCAGCTGGTAAGCACGCCCCCCAACAACAGTGAGAAGAAAAATAAATAGAAAAAA
>JAGHDE010000219.1 GCA_021160085.1 Pseudomonadota bacterium
ATAGCCTGGGCTGGGTTTATTTCAAAAAAGGGCAGATTAAAAAAGCAATCCGCGAACTGGAAAAAGCAGCGGAGCTAATTCCTGAAGACCCCACTATCGCCGAACACCTGGGAGACGCCTATTTAGAATCAGCTATGATTGATAAGGCCAAGGTTCAGTACGAAAAAGCGTTAAGGACAAATCCTGAAAAAAAAGAACTCCAGGATAAGTTAAAAAAGATAGAACAGCTTCAAAAGAAAAAAGAAAGTCAGTAGAATAATCCCGAATTTCGCAAGTTTGATGCAACAATATTTTTTGATCTTTGCAGGGGCTTGAGTCCCGCCTGCTGCCTGCCTGTAGCAGACAGGCGGGCAGGTATCAAGCCCGCAAGGTCCGTGGCGCGATCTGATCCAGGGTTCGGGTCGCATAAATGCGCCCCCTTTCGGGAATGCTTGCGAAAATAGGAATAAAAAAGGGCGATTTAAGTCGCCCTTTTTTATTGCGCCGCCAGGTTTCCGGTCTATTTGCTGCCTTCACCTAATTTTGGCATAAAGGGCTTGAGAAGGTCAATGGGGATGGGAAAAAGGGTGGTTGAATTGTTTTCCGTGGCCACCTCCGAAAGGGTCTGAAGATAACGAAGCTGGAGGGCAATGGGTTCGACAGCAATTTGTTTGGCTGCTTCCGCCAGTTTTCCTGCGGCTTGAGATTCTCCCTCAGCGTGGATGACTTTTGCCCTTCTTTCCCGTTCCGCCTCCGCCTGCTTGGCCATAGCCCTTTTCATCTCATCAGGCAAATCGATATGCTTCACCTCTACATTCGATACTTTTATTCCCCAGGGATCGGTCTGCTTGTCCAGAATTTCCTGAATCTGAAGATTGAGCTTATCCCGTTCCGCCAGGAGTTCATCTAATTCTGCCTGCCCCAAGACACTCCTCAGGGTAGTCTGAGCCAGCTGGGAGGTGGCATACATGTAATTTGCCACATCCACTATCGCCTTATTAGGCTCCATAACCCGAAAATAGATCACCGCATTCACTTTAACGGAAACATTATCCTTGGTAATGATATCCTGGGAAGGAACATCCAGGACTTCCAGCCTGAGGCTAACCTTCTGCATCTTATCAATGATTGGAATAAGAATAATCAACCCCGGTCCCTTTGATCCAATGAGTCTTCCCAATCTGAAAATAACGCCCCGCTCATATTCATTCAAGACCCGGATTGCACTCCATAAAAACATGACTACAAAGACTATTAAAACAATAATCGGTAATGGCATGGCTTTTCTTCCTCCTATTCATTTTTATTGATGATTTTTTTTACCTTCACCTTTAATCCCTTGACCTCGATAACTTCAACCTCTTCTCCCTCTTCAATCACCTCCTCACTGTAAGCATTCCAATATTCCCCATGAACGAATACCTTGCCATTTGGAGCAACCCGGATTGTAACCACTCCCTTCATACCAATAAGCCCTTCCATGCCTGTGGCCGGTTTCCTGATATGCGCTCGAAAGGCCAGCGTAGCAATGAGAACAAAAAAGCTCGCGGTAATCAAGGCAGTGCTGAGAAGCGTTCCGTAAGATACCCTTAAATAAGGAGCCGGGGAATCAAAAAGCATAAGGGAACCCAAAACAAGAGAAACAGTTCCTCCGATGGACAAAAGACCATAACTTGTTACTTTAATTTCGGCGATAAATAAAATAATGGCCAGAAAAATCAGGAGAAAGCCGGCATAATTAACCGATAATGTCTGAAAAGAATAGAAAGCCAGGACCAAACATATCGCCCCGATTACCCCCGGGAATATCGCTCCCGGATGAGACAGTTCAAAGTAGAGACCGGCGAGCCCTATCATCATCAGGATATAGGCAATGTTGGGGTTGCTTAAAGTATCTAAAATTTTATCCCGGAAATTCATCTCTAATTCCCGGATATCCGCATCCCGGGTTGAAAAAACGGTTTTTTTATCGTTCACCTCCACTTCCCGGCCATCTATCTGATTGAGAAGGTCATTCAGGTTGGGACTTACCAGGTCGATGACATTTATTTCAAGAGCTTCACCAGCTTTAATAGAGACGCTTTCCCGGACTGCCTTTTCCGCCCACTCAACATTCCGGTTTTTTTTAGTGGCTATGCTCTGGATGTAGGCGACTGCGTCATTCTCTACTTTCTCTACCATCTCCCGGCTCATTTTTCCTCCCCCTAAAGCAACCGGATGGGCGGCTCCGATGTTGGTGCCCGGAGCCATGGCGGCCACGTGCGCGGCCATCGTGATCATTACCCCGGCAGAGGCTGCCCTCGCTCCCGCAGGAGCAACATACACTATGACAGGAACTTCAGCATTGAGAATAGCTTTAACAATTTGCCGCATAGAGGTATCCAGGCCGCCGGGAGTATCCAGTTGAATTATCAAACAATGGGCTGATTCCTCCTCGCTGGTTTTGATGATGCTATCAATAAATTCCGCTGCAACCGGATTAATAACTCCCTCCACTTTGGCGAGATTGACTGTTGTGGCTTTGGAAAAAACTATTCCCGGAAAAGAAAAAATTATAATCAGAAAAAATATTATCGCTCTTTTATTGATTGTATTATTCACTAATTACTCCTCTAATAACCTCTGGATTAATTGCATATCCTCCCACACCTGTCGCTTCCATTGAGGGTTCCGGAGAAGGGAAGCGGGATGAAAGGTTGGTACAACTTTGCTGTTTTGAAATTCATAAATGTTTCCCCGGAGACTGGAGATCTTTTCAGTAGTGCCCAGTAACGTCTGGGCTGCAAATCTTCCCAGGGCACATATTATACGAGGACGAATAACCTGAAGCTGCTTGATAAGAAAAGGGAGACAGGTTTTAATTTCATCGGGTTGAGGGTCTCTATTATTTGGAGGACGACACTTGACGACATTTGTTATATAGACATCTTCCCGTTTAAGGTCTATGGCTTGAATAATTCGAGTCAACAGTTTGCCTGCCTCTCCAACGAACGGTTTCCCCACCAAATTTTCTTCTCTCCCCGGAGCCTCTCCCACGAAAACAAGGGAGGCATTGGGACTGCCCTCCCCGAAGACAATGTTTGTTCGGGACCCGGACAGTTTACATCGGGTGCAATCTCCTAATTCCTGACCCACCTCCTCTAACGAAAAGGAGACGTCAGAAGACCTTTTTCCCGCCGATATATTCTCCATCATGGTTTCAATTTTACTGCCTATCTCTTCAGTTTCAGCAGTCGACAGGCTTTCCATTCCCAAGAGGTGCTGATTTCGGACATAAGTCGTAAGATCATTTACAATATCTCTAAATTTTTCCAGAGTGTCATTGCCCATAAAAAATGCCTGTTTTACCGGGCCCTGCGGGTTAATTTTATCGCCATTATTTTATCGAAAATTTTATGGGCAATCCGGTCTTTGCTCGATTTCGCCAATTCTTCTGATTCACCATCAGGGGTAAGTAAGGTAACAATATTCGTATCACTATCGAAACCCGCGCCTTGTTTGGTAACATCATTGGCTACTATGAGGTCAACATTTTTTGTTTCCAGTTTTTTTTGAGCATTTTTAAGAAGATCCTCGGTTTCCGCAGCAAAACCAACCAGAAAACAGGCGCCTTTTTCTTTGCCCATTTCCTTTAAGATATCAGAATTTCTAACCAGGGAGAGGGTGGGGGAGCTGCTATCTTTTTTGATCTTGTTCTGAACAGGCTGAGCCGGACGATAATCACCCACTGCGGCGGCCATAATAACAGTGTCCATGGATTTATACCGCTTCAGGGTCTCTTCAAACATCTGAG
>JAGHDE010000224.1 GCA_021160085.1 Pseudomonadota bacterium
GTAATACAGGAATTCTATTATTTGATCATCAATGGAGTACTGGTAGAAAACTTTTTCAGAAGTCTAATTCGAGTCCTGATAGGTTTTTGTACCGGATCCATTGCCGGTTTGGCGGTGGGCATAATGATGGGCTGGAATGAAGTCATAAATAAGTCGCTTCACCCCATATTCAGCTTGTTTTACCCTATTCCAGCATTAGGTTGGCTTCCGATCTTGATGCTGTGGTTTGGTATTGGAGAACTATTACCGATTGCTATCATTTTTATCTGTTCCTTCTTTCCGGTTCTCTATAATACTGTGACCGGAATCAAGTCAGTAAAGCAAGACTACATCATGGTTGCTAAAACCTTGGGGGCTTCTAAAAGAAAAATTCTAACGACCGTTGTGTTGCCTCTGGCACTACCCAATATATTTACCGGCTTACGGTTAGAAGCCGGTATGGCCTGGCGGGTAATAATTGCTGCTGAAATGGTGGCTATTCCTACCGGAATCGGAGCCCTGCTTATGAAAGCGCAAAGTTTAATACGAATCGATATTATCATTGTTTGTCTGATGGTTTTATCGGTGATGTGCCTTTCCTTTGAAAAATTTTTCCTTTTTATGGAACATAAATTAACAAGCCACTGGAAATAACATGCCTCTGATAGAACTAAAAGAAATCAGTAACTACATTCTTGATGATCTGAACCTGAAGATAGAAGATAAAGAATTATTAGTGCTTTTAGGCCCCACTGGTTCGGGAAAAACAACCATCCTTAATGCCATTTCCGGGTTAGCCCCTTATGAAGGATCAGTGCTCTTTGATGGCAAGCCGGTAGACAAGGTATCCACTGTTCGTCGGGGTATTGGTTATCTCTTTCAAAGCCTGGCATTGTTTCCTCATCTAAATGTAGCCTCAAACATAGCTTATAGCTTAAGAATAAAAAAATCTCAGCAAAAAAAAACGAGCGACAGGGTAGATGAGCTATTGTCATTGATGCGAATAAAGCATCTCTCCCACCGCTATCCTAAAGATCTAAGTGGTGGAGAAAAACAACGGGTAGCATTGGCTCGAGCCCTCGCTACGTCCCCTAACACCCTTTTGCTCGATGAGCCCATGGCCAGCATTGACATGAGGTTTTCCAAATACTTTCGGATGGAGTTTCAGCGTATCCAGAGACAATTGGGAATCACCACCATTTATGTAACCCATAACTTATCAGAAGCGGAAGAGATGGGGGACAGAATAGCTATCGTCTATGATGGAAAAATAGAGCAAATCGGTACCTATGATGAGATATTCTTCAACCCAAAAAGTAAAAAAGTTTCTAACTTTATCGGCGAGCCAAATATTCTTGACTGCGCCTATTCCAAGTATCTTGGAGACGGACTGATGGAAGTTGGGATCGGAGGAATGCCTATAGTGATCCTCCACGAAAGTGGTGATATAAAAAAAATTGCCATCCATCCTGGCCACATTAATGTTTATAAGGAAAAGCCTCCGGAACCAAGCATAAACAGACTAAAAGGTCTCATAGTCGAAGTAGTGCCCGCAGCCTTTATGCTCAGAGTTAAGATAAAAATATGCCAGAATGTTCTCCTTGTCGAGCTGCACCGGGAACTCTTTGAAGATATGAATTTAAAGATTGGCAAAGAGGTTTTCTTGATATTAAAATTAAAATGGATACGGGTATTGAATGGGAGGTAAAGTGGAAACTTGAAATTGCCCTATGTGATTTTTTTCAGTTTTTTGATATGTCAAGTTCCAAGTTTCCAGTTTCCAGTTTCAAATTTCCAGTTCCACCTTAAAGGAGAAAAAAATGTATGAAACGTTAAAAGAGCGGTTTAAAGCCATAGTAAATGAACATAACTGGGGACCCGAAGAAATTAATGTAACAGCCAAAACCCTCACCCCTGAAGAGGCTATCGGTAATCCTGAGGAAGACGATTATCCAATTTTAAAGGGAAGTGAACGTATTGTTGAAGCTCTGTTCCGGGGTGCCCGGGGCCATGCATTTACTGATATGTTTGGAAACTACCATGGCACCCTTAACGATGTACTTTCTATGGATATGAAAAATAATTTCCGCCGGGCCATATTTATATCGACATTGAATGCGGTATTGCGTTATGCAGGAATGATAGAGGGAAACATCCATTGTAAAGACAATACTCCACAAGAGTGCAGTCAAATTCTGGTCAAAAAAATCAAAGAAGATTACGGAAATCCCAAGATTGCTCTAATTGGTTTTCAGCCCCGGATGGCAGAAGCGTTGTCAAAAAATTTTCCGTTAAGAATAGCAGATCTGGATGAACAAAACATTGGAAAAGAGAAATTCGGGGTAGTAATTCAAGATCCAAAGCATGCTCAGGAAAATATTGACTGGTGTGATCTGTTGGTAGTAACCGGGAGCACAGTGGTAAACGATACGATGAAAGAATTCATGGGAACGAAGCCAGTGCTCTTTTATGGCGTAACAGTTGCCGGAGCTGCATATCTTCTCGGTGCTGATAATTTCTGCCCCTTGGGAAGTTAATTGCAAGATTTTTCTTGATAGTGGTCTTGCCAGATAGAAACTCTCAGGCAACCCTTTTTATTTTTCTTTTGGGAGAAAAAATAAGGCAGAGACCGAAAAGCACCGAAGATATGATAATGATAACGGCACCGGAAGGAACATTAAACAGGTAGGAAAATAAAAGTCCCAGTAAGCATGAAAACACCCCAAAAAACGATGACAGAATGAACATTGTTTTTAAATTATAGGTCAGTTGATACGCTGCCGATGGCGGATTAATTACCAAAGAAAAGATTAAAAGCCCTCCTATTGAATTTAAATTAAACGTAACCACCACTCCACTGAAGAACAGCAACGAGTAGAAGATCAGCTTTTCCGGCAACCCAACCGCCCGGGCAATCTCCCGATTGAAAAGCACTGCCTGA
>JAGHDE010000184.1 GCA_021160085.1 Pseudomonadota bacterium
ATAAATTGGTTCTCTATGTGCTTGTGCGCTCCTTACTGTTTCAGGGTTCATTTCAATAATTGCATAGGGAATCCCTGCCATCCTGGCAACCAGCGACACATTTCTACCGTTCACTCCGAAACCGATGATAATAAGGTGCTGTTTTTTCTTCTTAACCTCTATCTCCGCAACAGGCCAAAACCCCGTTATTAACCTTTTTGGCAATGGCGGTTTCAAGATAATATCTGCTAAGCGGGGAGCTAAATTTATAACGAAAGGTGTCGCCGCCATGCTGAGAACAGAGAAAGCTAAGAATATTTGATAAACATTGCTGTCAAGCAAACCATATTCAATACCTGTTTTGGACAAAATAAAAGAAAATTCGCCAACCTGACCAAGTGCAAGACCAACCAAAATGGCAGTGCGAAAAGGAAATCCCAATAAAACCGTTGCAGAACAGGCAATAATTGATTTTAAAATCAAAACTCCTAAAGCAATCAGCGCAACAATTCCCGGCTGCTGAAAAAGGAACCCTACATCCAGCAACATGCCAATGGAAACAAAAAAGAAGCTTGTGAAGACATCACGAAAGGGTAAAATATTCCCCAGGGCCTGGTGACTGTATTCTGAGTCAGAAATAATCAGTCCGGCTAAAAACGCGCCCAAGGCAAGGGAAAGCCCCGCACTGGAAGTCAGCCAAGCAACTGAAAGGCATATTACAACTATGCTTAATAAGAAAAGCTCCCGATTTCGGGTCCGGGTAATTTGATACAATACCTTTGGCACAATCCATTTAGCACCAACAACCACCAACCCGATGACAATGATTACCTTGGCCAAAAGAATGAGAAAAAATTCGCCTGTATTCCCTTTTATTCCAACCAGTATTGGCGTAAACAATATCATTGGAACAATAATGATATCTTGGAAGATCAAGATACCAAGAGTTGTCCGTCCTTGGGGACTTTCAACTTCAGCTCTTTCCTGGATTAGCTTGAGCACAATCGCCGTGCTGGAAAGAGATATAAGAAATCCCATAAAGATCGATTCACCAATTGATTGATCCAGTTGCCAAACAATAATAAAAACGATCAAAATGGTCAGCAACACCTGAATCGATCCCCCCACCAGAACTGATTTCTTGATTTGCAACAGCCGGTTAAGTGAAAACTCGATTCCGATTGTAAAAAGCAATAACACAACCCCTACTTCAGCTAAAACTTCGACTTCATGAGCTGCCTTTATCAATCCAAATCCGTGAGGCCCGGCTAATATCCCGGTAAGAAGAAATCCTACGATCGCGGGAACGCGAAGCTGATGGCATATAAGTAGCACAGCAACAGACAGCCCAAATATGATTATAATGTCATTTAACAGTGGTATTTCCATATTCTAATCTCTTGCTCAATTTGAGAACCCGGTTCTTAAAAGCTCTCAATTTCATAAGAAGAAGGCATCCCCTATTACCACTTTCAAGAAAAAGGTGAGGAAGCCGGTTTGCTTCAAAGCAAAAAACTGCCTTTTTTCTGCAAGCAACGACTTAAGTTGTTAATCGTAGATATATATTAGAGAAAAAGAAAGCTAATTTTTCAACCTATTTCATTAAACTGGGAAGAAAAAGAGCAATTTGAGGAAAAGGTATCAAAAGAAGCGTTCCTATAATCAATGCAATAAGGAGCGGTATAACACCCTTGAAGATAACGTGAAGCGGCACATCCCTCGCCACACCGCTGACCACATAGACATTGATTCCCACTGGTGGAGTTATTACGCCGATCTGCGTTACCAGAACAATGATGACTCCAAACCAGAGAGGATCGTACCCAAGTTGAAAAACTACCGGATAAAATATAGGGACCGTCAGCATAATCAACGCTAACGAATCAATAAAGCAACCTCCCAGTAAGTATACCAAAATGATAAAAAACATGATGGCGTAAGAAGGCAATTGTAATCCTGATATCCAGTTTGCAATATCGAAAGGGATTCTGCTTATGGCCAAAAAATGTCCGAAAACTGTAGCCCCGGCAACAATAACGAGGATCATACAGGAAATTCGCGTTGTTTCAAACAGTGCTTTCATAAAACCCTGCCAAGTTAAGTTGCGTCTGATAATGGCAAGCATTAACGTGCCCAAGGCACCAACAGCTCCGGCTTCGGTAGGAGTAAAGAAACCTACAAAAAGTCCTCCCATAACCAAAAAGAACAAAAGCAATGTTTCTACCAGTCCGGAAAGCGAAGATAGTTTCTCCTTAAAGGTGACCCTCGGCGCCAGATCTGGCTTTATGTGTACCCATAAAACAATGGCCAAAATGAATAACAGGCTGAGCATTAAACCCGGTAAAAGTCCAGCTATAAAGAGTTTGCCGATAGACTGTTCGGTCATGATGCCATATACGATAAAAATAACGCTGGGGGGAATAAGAATTCCCAGGCTCCCTCCGGCAGCAACCACGCCAGTGGCCAGACCCGGTTTGTAATTGTATCGCTTCATCTCCGGAAGCGTTACCGCGGCCATTGTTGCGGCGGTAGCATTGGTGGATCCACAGATGGCAGCAAAACCGGCACAGGCCCCAATCGCGGCAATAGCCAATCCGCCGGGCAGATGACCGATAAACTTATAGGCAGCATTAAAAAGTCTGGTGCTTATCCCGGCATGGAAAGCAAGCTGTCCCATAAAAACAAACATAGGGATAACGGTGAGATTGTAAGATCCAAAAACGGAAAAGATATCTTTGACAACGAGATTCTGTGATGCATCAAAAGAAACTAAACAGGCGAAGCCGAGAAAACCGATGATGGCCATGAGAAAGCCCACCGGCATTCTGGAAAATATAAGCGGAAAAAGGGCAGCAATACCAATAAGACCTGCAACAGTGGGGCTCACTTTTTACCAATCCTTTTCACTGACGCAAAAAACTCCATCAATAATACCAGGCAAAGAAGTCCGGAACCAATAGATATTCCATAAACAAAAGGATAAATGGGCATTTCTACAGTGAGAGATACTTCTCCGCATTGCTTCAAATCACCGGCATAAAGGATGCT
Organism: Pseudomonadota bacterium; assembly: GCA_021160085.1. GTDB lineage: Bacteria > Desulfobacterota > WTBG01 > JAGOGO01 > JAGOGO01 > JAGHDE01. Next base: position 3,028 of record JAGHDE010000184.1, read on the forward strand.
TTGCCATGTTATTAATCCAAAAAGAGCAATTCCGAATAGATAGTTGATGCTGTCAACAACGGCCTGGACCTTTGCGGAAAATCGTTGTACAAGAAATTCCACCGCAATATGTCCCTTCTCTACCGAAGTATAAGCCAGCGAAAAGGAGATAACGATGGCTCCCAGGAATCCAACAATTTCATATGCTCCTGTAATAGGACGACGAAAAAGCCGGAGGATTACATCTGCTGATGTCAACAGCATCATAGCAACCACCGCTCCAGCGGCTATCCAGTTAAACGTATGAGTCAGGTAAAGAACGAATCTTTCGAAACGAACCATAGCCATTCCTTGGATTTATCAAAAATATTTCAGACAAAGCGAAAAGGGATTTTGGAAAACAGCCTGTAAATAAGTAAACCCCCTTTCCAATTCTCAACGTGAAAAGGGGGAAACCAAGAGAATTATTTTTTATTTGTTATCTTTTATATGTCTTGCTGTATTTCTTTATAAGATCCTTTATTTCATTAACAGACTTCTTTCCAGGAAGGCCTTTTTCTTCGGCAACATTAATATAATCATTAATAATCGGCTTCACCGCCTCTTTCCACCGTTCCTGTTCCTTTTTAGACAGCGGAATAATTTTATTGCCCAAGCTCAGGGTATAGCTACGGCCTTCGATATCAGCTTCATCCCAGGCATTACCATGAACGTTAACCCATTCGTTGCTGACCTCGGAGATAATCTGTTGGATATCTTCGGAAAGCGAGTTCCATTTGTTGAGATTCATAACCACAAACATAGAGGTTGTATATCCTACCTCAAAACAATCGGTGGTATGCTTAATAACTTCAGCCTGCCTCCATCCCTTGAGTGTTTCTATCGGTGTAAAGGTTCCTTCAACGACACCTTTTTGCAAAGCTTCATAGGTTGAGCCCTGTGGCATTGCTACCGGTACACCTCCCAGTGCTTCTGTAACTTTCGCGCTCAGACCGGTGGATCGTATTTTCATTCCTTTGAGATCTTCTAAGGTTCTGACCGGCTTTTTCGTGTGCAGCAAACCCGGTCCATGAGCATGAATATAGAGCACTTTCACACCCTCAAGTTCTTGCGGTTTGACATTTTTATAAAACTCATTGACTACATGGGTCGCCACCTGACCATTAGGATAGCCAAGCGGTAAATCAACGGCCTCCATTAAAGGAAACCGGCCTCTGGTGTATGCGAAACATGACATCCCTATATCTGATATTCCTTTCTCCACCCCATCATAACACTGGTTCGCCTTGGTTAAGGTGCCTCCGGGAAAAACGGTAATTTTTACCTTTCCATTGGTGCGTTTTTCCACCTCCTGAGCCCAGGACACTCCGGCTTTGCATTGGCCGTGAGTGGGGGGGAAAAAGATGCTGTAAGTAAGGTTTGTTGTTTCTGCCTGAACAGGAGTAACAACAATCAGCATAAAGGATAGCGTTACAAGTGCCACTATTGCCATAACCAAGAGCATAGTTCTTTTCATTTTTTTTCCTCCCTCAATAATGATTTTATATCTGCAACATATCTCACGAAAAAACCGCGGGCTCCATATTTATGATTTATAACCCACGGTTCTTTTATCTTGCTCTAAAACCTTATAATCTATATAGCGGAGCTTTGATCTATTATCTATGCAAACCTCCACCACCATCTGTATGTTTGATTCTTTAATATCAACGTCTTTTCCCTGTCTTCTATTTTTAAAAAAATTTTTAATTATTTAATCACAAAGATTTTTTTGTCAAGAAGATTTTATTTTTCCTCAGCCTTTTCTTTTTGCTCCGACACCGTGGAGGTCTTCTCTTTTGAAACAGCTTCAACCTCCTTCTCTGCTTTATCACTTGCAGCCACGGCGTTCTCTTTGGTTGCCTTATCTTCTTTAGAAGGTTTGGTTTCCACTATCTTTTCTTTGGTTTCAGCTACCGTTTTAGGAAGAGCTTTTTTTCTCTTTTTACCCTTTTTCTTTTTGGCTTTGGGTTCCTCCTGAACCAACTCGATTATAGACATAGGCGCCTTATCTCCTGCCCGATATCCAGTTCTGATAATTCTGGTATAACCCCCCGGCCTGTTTTCGAATTTAGGAGCGATTTCGCTGAACAACTTATGAACAATTTTCAGATTGGGAATTAATCTCAAAACCAGTCTTCGGGCATGAAGGTCCCCCCTTTTTCCCAAAGTAATAACCTTTTCTGCCAGGGGGCGCAACTCTTTCGCCTTGATTGTCGTTGTTTCTATCTTCTCCCATTCAAAAAATGAAGCAAGCATATTTCTAAACATTGCTTTACGATGGCTGCTCGTCCTACCAAGTTTTCTGCCTGCTTTCCGATGTCTCATTATCTTTTAATCCTGATTAATTTGTTTTGTTTCCGTAGCACTACTTTGTTTATCGGGAGGAGACCAGTTTTCAACCTTCATTCCCAGTGATAAACCCATCTCTTCTAAAATTTGTTTAATTTCATTAAGTGATTTACGTCCAAAGTTTTTGGTTTTTAACATTTCCGATTCCGTTTTCTGAACCAATTCTCCTATATAACTGATCTCGGAATTTCTCAAGCAATTTGCTGCTCGAACTGAAAGTTCTAATTCATTTATGGTTTTATACAGATTCCCATCGACTTTATGTTCTTCTTTTACTACTTCTGTCTCTTGAATTTCTTCTTCTTCTTCCTCAAAATTGATAAAAACAGAAAGCTGATCCTGTAAAATTCGTGCAGCAATTGCCACGGCATCTTCCGGACAAATACTGCCGTCAGTCCACATCTCTAAAATCATTTTTTCATAGTCAGTTATCTGTCCTACGCGGGCATTACGAATGGTATAATTCACCTTTTGAACAGGAGAATAAATAGCATCTATCGGAATGGTGCCAACAGGTAACCCCTCGATTTGGACCTTTTCAGCAGGGACATATCCTTTGCCAATTTTTACTCCCATCTCCATATTCAATTCAGCCTCTTCAGCTAAGGTAGCGATATGAAGATCGGGATTAAGTATGGTAACATTTTGATTGGCTATAATATCACCGGCTTTTAAATCAATTTCTCCTTTTGCTTTTATTTGAAGAATTTCCGGTTTATGGGTATGTGATTTTAAACGAACCTGCTTTAAGTTCAAAATAATCTCAGTAACATCCTCCCGGACTCCAGGTATTGTTGAAAACTCATGAAGAATCTTATCAATCTTAACATACGAAATAGCTGACCCTTGAAGAGACGATAATAAAATGCGACGCAGTGAATTACCAATGGTAATTCCAAATCCACGTTCAAAAGGCTCCGCGGTAAACTTTGCGTAACGATCGGTAAGTGTCTCGTTTTCAACTTCTACTTTTTTTGGTTTTAATAATTCACGCCATGTTTTGTACATCTATTTTCGCTCCGATATACTACAGAGACTAATAATTTATTAACCCATCAACGAGAATAAAGCTCGACAATAAGTTGCTCTTGGATAGGTATAGCTATATCTTTCCGTTCTGGCAATGCGATAACCTTCCCCTGATAACTATCTTTATTCAACTCTAACCATGAAGCAGCTCCTAATCGCTCAACCGCATCTATCGCTTCATTAACAGAAATCATCTTACGACTCTTTTCCCGAACTTCAATAACATCACCAGTAGTTACCAAAAATGACGGGATATTAACTCGTTTCCCGTTTACGAGTATATGATTATGGCTAACCAATTGTCTGGCCTGTTTTCTCGAACTAGCGAATCCTAATCTGTAAACGATATTGTCAATCCGCCTTTCCAAAAAAATCAAAAGATTTTCTCCGGTAATACCACGCTTTCGATCCGCTTCCTTGAAATATTTTCGGAACTGTTTCTCCAATATGCCATACGTACGTCTTAATTTTTGTTTTTCCCGAAGTTGATTTTTATAATCCGAAAATTTTCCTCGGCTCTGCCCATGTTCACCAGAAGGATAGCCTCTGCGTTCAAATGCACATTTATCAGAATAGCAACGCTCTCCTTTGAGAAAAAGTTTCTGGAGTTCCCTACGACAAAGTTTACAAACCGAACCATGATATTGTGCCAAAAAACAGACCTCCTTCCTAAACTCTTCGCCTTTTTGGGGGGCGGCACCCATTATGGGGAATAGGGGTTACATCTCTAATCAGCTTGATATTGAATCCCTTAGATTGTAAAGCTCTAAGAGCTGCTTCCCTTCCCGACCCTGTACCTTTAACATATACTTCAATATTTTTAACACCATGTTCCTGCGCCTTCCGGGCAACATCTTCTGCCGCCAATTGAGCAGCAAAAGGCGTACTTTTTCGGGAACCTTTAAACCCCTGACATCCTGCGCTTGACCAAGCTATAGTACCCCCAATGATATCCGTAATAGTAATTACGGTATTATTAAATGTAGATTGAATATGAGCAATGCCGTCCTGAATGTTTTTACGTTCTTTTTTCTTTCTTCCCACCTTCTTTTTTGGATCTGCCATATAGTATCCTTTACTTTTTCTTTTTAACTATTGCTCGCCTTGGCCCTTTGCGAGTTCGGGCATTTGTACTCGTGCGTTGTCCCCGCACTGGTAATCCTTTCCGGTGACGCACTCCCCTATACGCTCCAATATCCACCAACCTTTTAATATTCATGGATACTTCCCGCCGTAAATCGCCCTCTACTTTAAATTCCCGGTCTATAATTTCTCTGATCTTGGCTATATCTTGATCTTTAAGTGTATCAGATTGCTCATTAAAATCTATCCCCCCCTTCTCAAGAAGTTTCCGGGAAGAAGTTTTTCCGATTCCATGGATATAGGTAAGAGCAATCCCTATTCTTTTCCCTCGGGGTAAATCAACCCCTGCAATTCTTGCCAAATTTTATCTCCTCTCAGGTTCAAATCTGCTATAATGTTATCAACAGTGTACTTAAACAAACTGATTTTAATTCACTTTACACTTTAAACTTTTTAACCATAGTCATCCCTGTCTCTGCTTGTGACGAGGATTTTCGCAGATGACCCGAACGACCCTTTTTCTACGGATTATCTTGCATTTATCACAAATTTTTTTTACTGAACTCCGCACTTTCATTTTCCGTTTCCTTTATTCAATCCTTTTTACAACATTCTTATATAGTTAAAACTCTATGCAGCTACATGGTGACTTTTTATTTAGATCGGTATACTATTCGTCCCCGGTTTAAATCATAAGGCGATAACTCCAATGACACCGTATCACCTGGTAAAATTCGGATAAAGCGCATGCGCATCTTTCCTGAAATATGGCCTAAAACTTTATGTCCATTTTCAAGCTCAACCCGAAACATTGCATTTGGAAGAGCTTCCAAAATGGTGCCTTCAACTTTAATTACTTCTTCTTTACCCATATTTTATAGTCTGATGCTGATTTTTTTTAATTTACAACCTTGAAAATTTTTGATCTCTATCTTATTTTAAAACGTCCTTGATCCTTTTAAAAATATTCTCAATTTTTCCAGTTCCCGTAACAAGCCGTAATATATCTTTTTTCTTATAATAATCAATAAGCGGTGCGGTCTGTTGTTTGTAAATATTTAAACGATTGCTAATGGTTTCTTCTTTATCATCATCCCGTTGGTAAAGTTCTCCCGAACAAGCATCACAAACCCCTTCTTTTTTAGAAGGATTAAACAAAACGTGATACATAGCTCCACACGAACGACATGTTCGCCGTCCGGTGAGACGCCCTAAAAGTTCTTCATCATCAACATCAATGCTTATTGAGTGTTCTATTTTCTTACCCATATCCTTGAGGGTCTTATCAAGGGCTTCTGCCTGAACAACTGTACGGGGAAATCCATCCAAAATAAACCCCTTTTGACAATCAGATTGTTTGAGACGATCCTGAATTATGCCAATAACGACCTCATCAGGCACTAATTTACCTGAATCCATATAGCTCTTCGCCTTCAATCCCATAGCTGTTTCTTTTTTTAATGCTTCCCTAAGAATATCACCCGTAGAAACCTGAGGAATTTTGTATTGTTCCGTTAACATCTTAGCTTGTGTGCCTTTTCCGCACCCCGGCGGGCCTAACAGAATAATGTTCAAATCCATAATTACTAATCCTTTATTATCTTCGTCCCTTAATTCGTTTTCCACCTTGCATAAAACCTTCATAATGACGGCTTATAAGATGAGACTCCATCTGGGCCACCGTATCAAGAGCGACTCCCACTATAATCAACAAAGCAGTCCCACCAAAATAAAACGGCATGTTAAGTTTATAAATCAAAATCGAAGGGAGAACGCATACCGCTGATACATAGAGGGCTCCTCCAAACGTGATCCGAGTCAAAACACGGTCAATATATTCAGCGGTTCGTTTACCAGGACGCATTCCAGGTATATACCCGCCATTTTTTTTCATGTTTGTAGCAACATCTAACGGATTGAATGTAACAGCAGTATAAAAATAACAAAAAAAGATTATAAGGGCGACATAAAAAACTTGGTACGGTATTTTGTCTGGTGACAGAGCGCCCATAACTGACTGCATCCAGGGCGCTTCAACAAATTGTCCCAGTGTTGCCGGAAACATCATTATGGAAGAAGCAAAAATAGGGGGAATAACGCCAGCAGTATTGACCCGGAGAGGAAGATAGGTGCTTTGCCCTCCATATATCTTTCTCCCCACCACTCGTTTGGGATACTGGACCGGAAGCCTCCGCTGGCCCCGCTCCATAAACACTATAAACCCCACCACTAAAACCATAGCAACCAAAACGAAAAGCACCAAAAATATGGGCAATATTCCTTCCCGTAAATACTGATAAACCTGAATCACCGCCATCGGCAGACGGGCTACAATCCCAGCAAAAATTATTAAAGATATGCCATTCCCTATACCACGCTCAGTAATCTGTTCTCCCACCCACATTATAAAAGAAGTTCCTGCAGTTAGGGTGATTACCGTCATCAACCTGAAACTCAAACCCGGATCAATTACTACCGCAGCTCCCCCGGGAGCTGTCATCCGCTCCAGTCCAAACGCAATCCCAAATCCCTGAATAATACTAAGAATAACTGTCCCATAACGCGTATACTTGGTAATCTGCTTCCGCCCAGCTTCTCCTTCCTTAGAAAGTCTTTCCAAGTAAGGGATTACAACAGTAAGAAGCTGGAGAATAATGGAAGCGCTGATATAAGGCATTATCCCCAGAGCAAAAACAGACAGGTTGCTCAAAGCCCCTCCTGCAAACATATCAAACATCGCCATTAATGTTCCTTTTGATGCTTGTTCAGCAAAAATGGCGGAAAGCGCCACTCCATCAATGCCTGGAGTAGGAACATGAACACCAATGCGATAAACCACCAGCATCATAAAGGTAAAAGCAATGCGGCGTTTTAGTTCAGGAATTTTGGGAACGTTTTGAAACCCTGTTATCATATTCAGATAATCTCAATATTTCCGCCGGCTTTTTCAATCTTTTCTTTAGCTTGCCCGCTAATATGATGAGCCTTTACTGTTAATAATTTGGTAAGATTGCCGGTTCCTAAAATTTTAACTCCATCATAGAGCTTTTTTATTAATCCTTCCTTTATCATAAAAGAAGGATCAATAATTGTACTGTCTTCGAATCTTTCTAAATTCTGAACATTTATCAAGGCAAACTTTTTCTTAAATATATTAGTGAATCCTCTCTTGGGAAGTCTTCTTTTCAACGGCATTTGTCCCCCCTCAAAACCAAGAGCTGTTCCACTC
>JAGHDE010000254.1 GCA_021160085.1 Pseudomonadota bacterium
GTCCCCACAGATTGCCGGTACAGGGCTACTGCATCCTCCTGAGCTTTCTGAAAGTAAGGTTGTACAATTGCCCAGGCCTGCCTATGTAATTTTTCTGCACTCAACCCTTCGGGATTTCCGGTAATTCCTTCGTCTAACAGATGGGAATAAGAATTCGCCTCTCTGTAAATCGGGAAAAGATAATCAACACCGGCCAGTACCAACGGTTCTTGTTTGTCTTTCAGCAGTTCGTATAAACCATTATTAATCTGATGAAAATATCGTAAGATGTTATCCTTTTTGGGTACCTCGCTCCCGGCGCCCTGACCATGAAAAATGGCTGAACGATCGCCACCCCCGACTGACGCACCGGTATGAGATCGGAGCTGCTTTCCAAAAACATCACTCTGGAGCGCATCGGCAAGGTTTTCCGGAACACCCTCTAAATCAACCTCCCTCATGCTTTGTCGTGTGCCCTGAAGCAGCCTAACCTCGTTCTGGCTGAGGGCAAGAACATAAAACTGCCCGTCACCACTAAGTGTGGGGAGAAGGGGCTTGATGTGAAAACGGTCGGTGACGACCAGCAATTCCTTAAGACCAAGAGGAAGACGATAGTGGCGAAACACTTCGGAAGAGAGAAACATCGCAAGCCCTTCGCTCTGACGCCGCCAGAAAAAACCATTCCCTAAAATTGCATGGGCAGGTGTCAGCAATTCCTCAACTTCCTGGGCACGTAGACCTCCTGCGATCAAACGATCTTCGGCCTCGCGAAGCAAATTCCTGAGTCTGATAGGATTCTGCTGGGTTTCCGCTCCTGCCCGGTGAGTGGGCATAAAAATTGAGACACACAACCCTTTCTGTTTTTGCATTAGTGTTTTTAGTTCATTTTTGGACAAAGTGTTCATACAATAATCTCCATATTACATATTGATAGTTATTTGTTGAAAATATTTCTAATGTAAAGAAACTTTTCTGAAACATGAAGAAAGACCCAGTTGATTTATTTTCTCTTTGAGACGAAATTTCTGGAAAATAAAGTAGGCAAGCATAAAGATCATTCTGAGTTGGATAGAAAATGTTTTTTACTTCCTTTTTATCTTTTTATAAAAAAATAAAAAGGAGTTGTCAACTATTTAAAATGAAAATTTTTGAGTTCCCTTGCAAAAGAGAAAACCTTTTCGACCAGATTGTTTTTTTTGCTGTTCTCCTCAATAAGCCTAACAATAGCGCTTCCAACAACAACCCCATCGGCATATTGAGCAACTTCCCCGGCCTGCTCCGGCGTGGATATACCAAACCCAACACTTACAGGGAGGCTTGTTATTTTCTTTATCTTTCCCATATCCTTTCTGACATCGGCAATTTCCGGTTTTTTCGTTCCGGTCACACCTGTAACCGAAACATAATAGATGAAACCCGACGCCCTTTCCGATATTTTTTTAATACGACCATCATCGCTTGTTGGTGTTATCAAAGAAATAAAGTCGATCCCTTCAGCATCAGTGTGTCGTCTCAACTCATCAGACTCCTCCGGAGGAAGATCAACTACCAGAATTCCATCCACCCCTGCCTCTCTTGCTCTTTTAGCAAACTTTTCGTTTCCATAAATAAAAACAGGATTGTAATAGCCAAACAGAACAATGGGAATTTCAGAGACTTTTCGTACCTCTTCAATCAAATTGAGGATATCCAGCAGTGATGTTCCACCTTTCAATGCCCTTTGGGAAGCAGCCTGAATAATGGGTCCATCCGCTGTTGGATCTGAAAAAGGAACTCCAATCTCGACTATATCTACTCCGGCTCTATCCAGGCAGAGTATCATCTCATAAGTTTTTTCCAGACTTGGATCCCCTGCCGTCAGATAAATGATCAGGGCCTTTTCACCTCTTTTCTTTAAATCATCAAACCTTTTTCCTATACGTCCCATTACAAACTAAACCCCATTCTCTCTGAGATGATTCCCATGTCTTTATCACCTCTGCCGGACAGGTTGACCACGATGATTTTATCCCTTGCAAGCGTTGGCGCCAATTTCATAGCATAGGCTATGGCATGGGCGCTCTCCATAGCGGGAATGATCCCCTCACATTCCGTCAGGAAAATCAAGGCGTTTACAGCCTCTTCATCATCTATCGCCACATATTCAGCCCTTCCCGTTTCATGAAAGTGGCTATGTTCCGGACCTACACCAGGATAGTCAAGACCGGCAGCGATGGAAAAGGCATCTTTGACCTGCCCAACTGCATCCTGGAGAATATAGGTCTTGTTTCCGTGAAGCACCCCAATATTGCCGGCCGATATACTCGCTGCATGCATCCCGGTCTCTATCCCTTTACCTGCGGCCTCTACTCCAATCATTTCAACACCGGGGTCATCCTTGAAGGGATAGAAAAGACCCATAGAATTACTCCCTCCTCCAACACATGCAATTAAGACATCTGGCAATCTTCCCTCTTTTTCCATGATCTGTCTTTTCGTCTCTTCCCCAATGACGCACTGAAAATCCCGCACCATCATAGGATAAGGGTGTGGTCCCGCTGTGGAGCCGATAACATAAAAGGTATCCCTCACCCGCGAAACCCAGTAGCGCATCGCCTCATTCATGGCATCTTTCAGAGTTCCGGTACCGGAGATCACCGGCACCACATCTGCCCCCAATATTTTCATGCGAAAGACATTCTGAGATTGCCTTCGGATATCCTCCTCTCCCATGAATATCTGGCACTCCATTCCAAACAGCGCCGCCACCGTGGCTGTCGCCACACCATGCTGGCCAGCGCCTGTCTCTGCCATAATTCTTTCTTTTCCCATCCTCCTGGCAAGAAGCGCCTGTCCAAGGGTATTATTAATCTTATGGGCGCCGGTATGATTGAGATCCTCCCGCTTCAGATATATCTTTGCGCCCCCCAGTTCCTCAGTAAAACGTTTCGCGAAATAGAGGGGTGTCTCTCTTCCTGAATACTCATGTAAATAAAATGACAGTTCATCCTTGAATGCTTGATCGTATTTAGCCTCATTATAGGCATTTTCCAGATCAATAAGGGCGGGTATAAGCGTCTCAGAGGCGTAGCGCCCGCCAAAGATTCCGAAGTGCCCGTTTTTATCTGGTAAAGCTTGCTGCATGGGTTCACCTCCGTTTAATAGGGACAGCGCCCTTTTTTAATAAGAAAAAAGGGCGCTGTCCCTATTAAAATGCTTTGTCTGTTTTACAATCTCAATGATTTTTTTGACCTTTTCAGGATCTTTCTTTCCTGGTGACAGTTCAACGCCGCTGTTTATATCCACGGCATCCGGCGAAACTGTTTTCAGTGCCTCCCGAATATTCCCCGGATTCAACCCACCGGAAAGGATGAGGGTATGATTTTTCTTTATCTTAACGGCAAGATCCCAGTTTGACTTTTTACCCGTACCACCGTAGAGTTTTGGATTATAGGCATCAATCAGGATAGCACTCACCGGATACTCAGAGAGGCGAGGCGTCCTGGCCGCTATTGCCTTAATCAACCTTGATTTGGGAAATTGCCGGCAGTACTCGGGCGATTCATCTCCATGAAGCTGAATGAGATTCAGACCGCAGAACTCCACAATTTCCCTTATCCCTTCCGCACCATGATTGACGAAAACCCCTACTTTACATACATCATAAGGAAGCTTGTCTATGATTTCTCTTGCTGTTTCTGGTGCAATGTATCTTGGGCTTTTCCGATAGAAGATGAACCCGAGGGCATCCGCACCGCATTCGGCTGCATTCACTGCATCGTCTATATTCGTCATTCCGCAGATCTTTATCTCAGTCATCACTTGATCCCTAAATAATTTACCCCAAAAGCTCCTTCAGTTTCCGGCCGACATCATCCGCCCTCATCAGGACCTCGCCAACCAGAAAGGCATGAATGCCGGCCTCCATAAGAATCTCGATATCCTCCCTTGTGTTGATCCCACTTTCGCTGACAATGATCCTGTCTTCCGGGACACAGGACGCCAGGTCTAAAC
>JAGHDE010000087.1 GCA_021160085.1 Pseudomonadota bacterium
CAATAAACTGGTCATTAAGCTGATCAACCGTTTTTTAAAATAAGGGGAATATAGATACAACCATTTGGGAAAAAATATGGAGAAACACCTTCTATGTGATTTTTTGAGATATTGTCAAATGTTCATAAGACAGCCATAAATTAACACAAAATTAACAAAACATTTATACCAGGTTAACAAAGAAAATAGATACAAAGCTGAAATGTTGATGATAGAACATCTGTTTTTGAGCGGGAAAGGAGGTGAAAAAAGGCATTTGTCATACTTTTTGAAATAGTGGGCCCTGGTGGCGGTCGCTGATTCTGAAACCCGGATTGTGAATGAATTAAGGCTGTCAAAAAATCTTTTAAATTTATTAGGAGGACTAAATCATATGAAAGAGAAATGGACTCATGAGAGAGTTGTAAAATACGTCTTGACAACGATGCTTTTTATTTTTGTGTTATTTCTCAGTGCACCTTCTTCATACGCCGGAGAAGTCGATATTTTAATCAAGAAATTGGTGGAGAAAGGGGTGTTGAGTCCTGGAGAGGCCCAACAGATATTGACAGAGACGAAGGAAGAGACGAGGAAACAGATCGCCAAAGGCGAAAGTGATCTTTTGCCGAAGTGGGTACAGAACACAAAATTCAAAGGGGACTTGAGACTTCGGTATCAGTGGCAGGATCGAGAAGAAAAAAAGGCACGTCATCGGGGACGGGTACGGTTCCGGTTTGGTGCGGAAACGAAAGTGTTAAATGATTTAAAGGTTGGATTCAGGCTTGCATCAGGGGGTACTGACCCGCGTTCAACCAACCAGACCTTCCAGGATTCCTTCAGTTCGAAAGGGATTAACCTGGACATGGCTTATGCTCAATGGGAACCGACAGGCTGGTTCAGCCTCATCGGCGGAAAGTTTAAGAACCCCTTGTGGCGCCCCTCGGATCTCATCTGGGATGGCGACATAAACCCTGAAGGCGGCGCGGCACACTTTAATTACAAAGCAAGCAAGCAACTGGGGTTGTTTGCAAATGCCGGATTTTTTATTCTTGATGAGGTGAAGAGTTCGGGTGATGATCCCTTATTGTGGATTATACAGCCAGGATTCAACTGGAAAATCAACGATAAGGCCACGTTAAAAGCGGCGCTGTCCTATTATGGCTTTAGCAATGTGGAAGGCCATGAACTGGATCATAGTGAAGATACGAACACCAGAGCTGCATCTGGCGGCCTCAAATACGACTTTGATTCAATTGTCTTGAGCGCTGAGTTAGGAACTAAACCAGGATTTATCAACTATGCAGGTATTTTTGGTGATTACGTGAATAACACTGATCCTTCTGATGATGACTCTGCCTGGCTCATTGGATTGAAGTTCGGAGATAAAAAGGTTAAGAAAAAAGGCCAGTGGCAGGCAAAGTACAGTTATCGGCGGGTTGAACGAGATTCGATCCTGGATACTTTCCCAGACTCAGACTTCTTCAGCGGAAAAACCAATGTAAAGGGACACGAGGGGGCAATAGAATGTGGTTTGGCCAAAAACGTTAGCCTTGGTCTTGATTATTATCATACTGAAGAATTACATGGAAACATTGAAGAGGATCTTCTCCAGTTCGACTGGAAGGTCAAATTTTAGAAAAAATTAATTTTTAAATAACGCAGTCAATGAAAAACAAACATGGAAAGGAGAAACAATATGAAAGAATTATCGAAATCACGGATTAATACAGGGAAAATTGTGGCCTTGCTTTTGCTGGTGATGCTCATCTGTTTCAGTATGCCTGTAAACAGTTTTTCCGCTGACAACTCAATTACCATAACCGGCTCAACCACTGTATTACCGATTGCTCAGAATACAGCGGAAGTGTTTATGGATAGAAATCCTGATGTAAATATTTCGGTGCAGGGCGGTGGTTCAGGCGTAGGGATTGCCTCCCTCATCGACGGAACCTGTGACATTGCTGATGCTTCCCGGCCTATTAAGGATAAAGAGCTTGAAAAAGCCGTGAGCAGAGGCATCGATCCCACGGCAAATGTGATTGCTATGGATGGTATCGCTGTAATCGTTCACCCTTCAAATACAGCGACCGCTCTGACCGAGAAACAGTTAAAAGACATCTATACCGGAAAAATATCTGACTGGTCTCAAGCCGGCGGAAGCGGTGGGAAAATTGTTGTTATCTCCCGGGATAGCGCCAGCGGTACTTTCGAAACATTTAATAAACTGGCGTTAGATAAAGTGAGGGTGAGGCCAGATGCACTGATGCAGGCGTCAAACAAGGCTGTTGCTACCATCGTAGCCAAGACGCCGGGAGCAATTGGATATGTGGGCTTAGGATATCTATCTTCAAACGTGAAGGCCTTATTCATTGATGGGGTTAAGCCCAGCAATGAAACTGTTTTAACCGGTGACTACGTGCTGGCACGACCGCTTTTTATGTACACGAACGGAAAACCAACGGGATATGTTAAGGCTTTTTTCGATTTTGTTCTCAGCGAAGAAGGGCAAAAAATGGTTGAAAATCTGGGTTTTGTCGGTCTGAAATAGACCGATTTTGTGACGCGGCAATATACGTGCCGCAGTCACCCTGTTTTACTCTCCTCCTCTACGAACACGGCGCATGACGCCGTGTTCGTTTAAAAAAAATGATAATATTTTAAGATTGTATTGCGTTACGTTAACAGGTAATATACATTTTTTTCGGAGGAGACAGAAAGGCGAACATGTTTTTTATAAGAAGACGAAATAAGATGAAATTCACGATCAGGGCAGGTGTGGTGAAGGAGAATATCTACAAATGGGTTTTTGCTGTTTCAGCCTTCGCCTCCCTCCTTTTTTTGGTGGGAATCACGATTACCCTTTTTATAGAAGGACTGCCGATTTTTAAAGAGGTAGGTTTTTTCGATCTTTTATTTGGAAAACTCTGGTATCCTACCTACGACCCGGCAGATTTCGGAATTTTTCCATTAATAATGGGGACTGTATGGGTAACCGTTGGTGCATTGGTTGTGTGTGTGATACTGGGGGTAGGGAGCGCGCTTTATATCAATGAATTAGCAGGCAAAAAACAGAGGGCTATCTTAAAACCCATGATTGAAATATTAGCGGCCATTCCCTCTATTGTGTATGGATTTTTTGGAATGGTTATTGTAGCCCCATTTATACAGAATCTTTTGGGCCTTCCTACCGGACTCTGTGCTTTTACCGGGAGCCTGATTTTAGGTATAATGGCTCTTCCTACAGTCTGCAGCATAGCCGAGGACGCCCTGAGCTTTGTGCCCAAGAGCTTCCGGGAAGCATCCCTGGCGTTAGGTGCAAACAGATGGCAGACAATGGTAAGGGTGGTGATACCGGCCGCCGGGTCAGGCATCTCCACCGCGATAATTTTGGGAATGAGTAGAGCAGTGGGCGAAACCATGACAGTTCTAATGGTGACTGGTGGAGCAGCGGTTATTCCCCATTCATTTTTCGATCCGGTTCGACCAATGACCTCTACTATTGCAGCAGAGATGGGAGAAGCAGTGATGGGAGGGGCTCATTATCATGCCTTGTTTGCCATCGGCCTCATTCTTTTTTTAATTACGTTTATCTTTAACGTTATTGCTGAGACCATCAGTCGAAAGTACAGGTTGAAGCTGGGCTTAAGCGGATGAAAAATAAAATCACCCAGAATTTGGGATTCTTTCTATTATTTTTTTCTATAATCACAACGCTTTTTTTTCTGGGGGCAATTATATATTTTATTAGCGTCAATGGACTTAAAGTCATCAACTGGGAGTTTTTAACCCAGGTGCCGAGGAAAGGAATGACTGAAGGAGGCATTGCCCCGGCAATTGTGGGAACCTTTTATCTGACTTTTGGAGCCATTTTATTTTCGCTGCCTCTGGGGTTAGCCTGTGCTATCTATCTTTGTGAATATAGTCCCAAAAGTTATGTGGTAAACATAATCAGAATGAGCATCAATAATTTAGCCGGTGTTCCGTCGGTCGTGTTTGGGCTTTTCGGGCTGACGGTTTTTGTAAAATTTTTTGGTTTTGGGGTATCGATTCTTTCTGGAAGCCTCACCCTGGGGATAATGGTGCTTCCTCAAATTATCTCTGCTTCACAAGAAGCGCTCTTAGCTGTTCCTCAATCCTATCGAGAGGCCTCACTGGCATTAGGAGCGACACACTGGCAAACAACAAAAAAGATGGTAGTACCCGCCGCCTTACCTGGTATTCTAACCGGTGTTATTTTGAGTATCGGAAGGGTAGCGGGAGAGACAGCCCCTATTCTTTTTACTGCGGCAACATATTATACCCGGGGATATCCGGATTCTGTCTTTTCTGAGGTTATGGCCCTGCCGTATCATATTTATGCTCTTATGACGGAAGGCACCCACCCTGAAAAACAGACTGAGATTGCGTACGGATGTTCCTTAGTTCTCTTAATTTTGGTTTTATTAGTCTCTACCCTGGCAATTGTTCTTCGCCAGAGACAGAGGGGGGAGTTATGAATAATGAGGTGAAAATAAAGGCGAAAAATGTCAATTTCTATTATGGCAATAAACAGGTTTTGGAAAATATAGACTTGGAATTTTATCAAAATCGAGTATCCGCGCTTATTGGTCCTTCAGGGTGTGGGAAATCCACTTTTATCAGGCTTTTCAATCGTATGAACGATCTTATTTCTAATACCCGGATGGAAGGAAAGATATATCTTGACAACATAGATATAAATGGAAAAAACGTAGATGTTGTAAAAATAAGAAGATTGGTGGGTATGGTGTTTCAAAAACCCAATCCCTTTCCCAAAACTATTTATGAAAATGTTAGTTACGGTCTGGAGGTAAATGGAATAAAAGATAAAAAGTCTATTGAAGAAAAGGTAATTGAATCATTAGATAGAGCTGCCTTATGGAGGGAAGTCAAAGACAGACTCCATGACAGCGCCTTAGGACTTTCCGGCGGGCAACAGCAGAGGCTTTGCATAGCCCGATGTCTGGCGGTCGAGCCTGAGGTGATTTTGTTTGACGAGCCGTGTGCAAGTTTAGATCCCATTTCTACCAGAAGCATCGAAGAGCTTATTTTAGAGTTAAAAAAGTATTATACCATCGTTATTGTTACCCATAATATGCAGCAGGCCGCCCGGATTTCAGATTTTACCGCGTTCCTTTATTTAGGAGAGCTAATCGAATTTGGTCCTACCGAAAAATTATTTACTGTGCCCAAGGAAAAAACGACTGAGGAATATTTAACCGGAAAGTTCGGATAAGGAGAAAAAATGTTAGAAGAAGAGAAGATAACGAATCTTAAGAAAGAGCTTATAGAATATACTGCGCTGGTAGAGGGAATGATAGTAAAAAGCGTCAAGGGCCTGCAGGAAAGAGACAAAAAAATACTTCTGGAAGTCAGCGAAGAAGATGAAGCAAAGGCCAATGATTTAGAGATAAAATTAGAGGAGATATGCACAACAATCATTGCTCAACATCAACCAAAGGGTAAATCGTTACGAACTCTTCTTATGTCCTTAAAGATAAATAACGATTTAGAAAGAATGGCAGATTATGCAGTCAAGATAGTTGAAAGCAGTTTCTTCCTCATAGAACGGACTCAGGTAAAACCCTATATTGATTTGCCAAAACTGGCAGAAATTACAATCAACATGGTGAAGGATAGTATAACTTCTTTTGTAAATGAGGACGTTTTATTAGCTCAAGATGTTTGCAAAAGAGATAACCGGGCTGATAATCTTAGCGATCAGATTTTAAGCGACCTTAAGGAATATATGGCTTCAGATTCGGCAACGATTGAACGTTCTCTTAGCCTGCTGAGGGTAGCCGGAAGTTTAGAGCGTATAGCTGATCTCTCCACCAACATCTGTGAGGATGTAATTTATATGGTGGAAGGAAAAGTAATAAAACATCACACCACTAATACTTGACCTGAAATTCCACGTAAGTGAGCTAAAGGATCCCTTGACCCCTTGAATCCTCAAACCCTCCTGCCTGTGCGTGTCCGAGAAGGAGATAAAAACCGGATTCGTCAATAAATTTCTCAATCTTAAAACCTGAAGACGAGAACAA